>JANNVM010000308.1:0-19327 GCA_031414455.1 Verrucomicrobiota bacterium | reverse complement strand
CGGTGATCGCCTTCGGCTGCATCGTGAGCGCCTTCTTCAACTGCTCGTAGCCGCCCTCTTTCAGGTAGCGCTTCAGGGAAGTGTCCCAGCCCTCACGGTCCACGTTGCGAAAGATCAGGCGGTGTTCCTTCGGGTGCGGTGTCTTGCCGGGGAGGTACGAGATGGCCATTGGGGGGTGATTTTCAGAGTTCAGATTGCAGCATTCAGCCGTGCGGCGGAAGCGGCCTAGATTCCCGCCCGCGATGGGAGCGGCAAGGCGATTCTGTGACATTTTTTCAATCTCCACAGCGGGACATTTATGGGACTTCCCATCTGCTGATGGATGTGGTAATGATGCCGTCCTCCCCTTCAACTCTCTCTCAGAATGAAACCATTGTCTGCCATTCTGCTTCTTTGCACCACGGTCTGTGCCACCGCAGACACCCGTCTCGCCGGGATTGTCCGCGATACCGCCGGCCAGCGCATCGCCGGTCTTGCGATCCATTTTTACCGCCGTCATGCGGCCGGCTTCGATCACCTGACAGCGACCACGACCACCACCGGAGCCTGGAGCATTGACCTCCCGGCAGGTGAGTGGCGCGCCGCAGCACAGTCGGAAGATATTCTCAAACGCGGTTACTTTTGCTTCCCCGGCTTTGTCTGGTGCGGTGAGGCAGGTGACGCCTGTGGCGGCGATGCATGGCCTCCACTGTGGGGCGAAGGTTTCATTGATTGGAATCCGGTCATCAATCCCGGCCAGATCAACCTGACAGTTGTCCCGACCCGTCCCGATCTTGGTGTGGAAAAGCCGCGCACCACCGATGCGGGAGTGAAGGTGAGTTTCGAAACCACGGCGGAGCCCATGACCACGATCCGTCAGTGGCGCATTGAGAAGTCCACTGACCTTCAAGTCTGGACGACGATGCTGACGGTAGCACTTTCCGGAACGTCGCCCGTCATCGTACCCGATCCGGACAGTCTCCGTTCGCCGGTTTGTTATTACCGCGCCGTGCAGGTGGAGGATTTCGTTCCGCCGCGTCCGCCGGCACGCTGACGGTATTGCATGGCAAACTCAGAATCAAAAAACGGCCCGCGGATTTCTCCGGGGCCGTTCGAACGATGATGCAATGCCAGGTTCTGGCGCGGCGGCGAATCAAGCAGCCACATCATGGCAGCACCAGAGCCCTGTAATAGCGTCGCACGGGGGTTGGCGGATCGGTGACCGTCATCCCCGAACCGGTGGCCGTGGTCTCGGGGGTGAGGGGAGCCCATGCGGTGAGGTCGGTGCTGTAATCCACCCGGTAGCGGCGGCCCGGCGTGGTGGCGAAACTGATTTCCATACCGGCGGGGATGGTCTGCACATTCGTCAGGACCAGCAGCACATTTGGCGCCCCGGGCGTGGGCAGTGTCAGGGAATACACGTCCGCATTGCCGTCGGCGTAGCGGCCCCCGGCGTCATCAGCGGTCTGCGGGCCGAAAGTGACACTGTCCATCATCCGTGAGTCCGGCGCATAGAGCCCGAGAGTTTCGCCGGCGTTGCTCAGGCGGAAGGCGACATGCGGGACGGCAGCGGAACTTTGGACTGGCTCGTTGTCCGCCCAGACGAGGAGGAAGCCACCTGCGGGAATCACGGTGCCCGCAGGCAGCACAGAGAGCCGCGGCTGAGCGGGCACGTCGCTGAGTGACCAGTTGCTCAAATCCACCGGACTGGCCGTTGGATTGTACAGTTCCAGCCAGTCGTCGCTGTTGCCGTCCGCTGGATCAAGAAGGCTGCCGTCGTTTTCCGCGAGCCATTCGTTGATGCGAATCGCCGGCCAGCCAGGGGCGTTCGGGTTCGTGACATTCAGTTGGGAGGTCGCGCCGCTCACCGGCTGACCGTTTTTGTCGAGACCACGAATGGTCAGGGCATTCTCTCCCTGTGCGAGCGGCACGGTGATGCTCCATGCGGTGTTGGAACTCCACACCGGCGCATAGGCAAGCCCGTTCACCTCAATGGAGGCCACGCGAATATTCGCCGTGCCGGTGATTGTCCCGGCGCCGTTGGCATTCACCGTTCCGGCGACGCTGCTCCATGCCGTCGTTGTCGGCAGTTGGGTCAGGGCATTCGTCGCCCGCAGGCTGATGTAGTTTAGAATGCCGCTGTAGTCCTCACCGGCCACCGCGCCGTAATGCTGCGTCCAGCGCGTCATGTAGGCGGTGTTGTAGGTGGTGTTCACGAGATCGTACACATGGCAGAGATACTGCCGCCGATTGTGCGCATTAACAGTGACAACCTTCGACACATTGCCGCCGGCGACGAGCGGATCCGACGTGCCGCGCGACCAGCAACTGTCCCAGTCCCACGGCATGTACATCATCTTCCCGTCGTGGGCCCGGTTAAAGAAACGGATGTTGTGAATGTTGGAGCCGGTGTAGATCACATCGTTTGGTCCGACGAGCGTCTGCAGCGCCATCGCCCGCAGCCACTCGTCAACATCCAGTCGAATCTTCGATTCCGCATCGAATGCCGCACCGGTGAGGCTGAAGAGTTTCCCCACCGCATTGGCGGAGGTAAAATCATCCGCGGCGCGGTGATTGGTGCCGAGCCAGTTCCAGCGGTAGGCCTCCTCCCGGTTAACCAGGTTGCCGGGCGTATCCTGGTTTTGCAGATCCGGATTGGAGTAGCCGGAGCCAGGGAGTTTAGTGCCGTCCACGGTGCCGTCGGAGGTCGCGGTGGTCCATCGCAACACCTCATACTCATACATCTGTCCGTCGCCGCCGCGCGGGAACGAGGAATCGAGATATTCATCCTCGTAACCTGTCAGGCGCAACTGACACGATGAATTATAGCTCGACGTCACATGCACAAAGCGCGCAAGGTCATCGTACATGCAGGGAATGCCGCCGGCTTTGGTCGCGATGTGTTTGGCAATGATCTCGCCCTGCGCGATGGCCGCGTGCTGCGAGCGGTCCACGGCGATCCGGTCATGAATGCCGCGAAACAGGTTTTCCGGCTGGAACCGGACCGTAAAACCCACACGCGGCACATTGCGCCCCACGTAGCTGCCTTTGAGCCGCACACCTGAGTCGTAGTAGATTTCACGTTCGTCGGCGATAATCGTCGCGCGCACATAAGCGTTGCTCAGGCAGTTCACATTCGCGTGCATGGAGTTCGCATCGGCGGTGGTCATTACGAGGCGGAATTTGTGAGGCGAGCCCGCGGCAGCCTGCCCGTCCTGCACCGCGCACATGGCGCGCGACGTCGTGCCACCTGGCGGATACTGACTTATGGTGCCGCTGCCGTCTGCGGCTTCGACATAGAACTGCACCAGGCTGGCCGCCGGCTGGCCGGGCACGGTGGCGATGTAGCGCGAGCCGCTCGCTGACATTGCCAGCGTCTGCCACGCGCCGCCGTTCACGGCATACTTCAAATTCACCGCGCCCATGCCATCGGGATCGGACGCCTCTGCGGAAACGGTGAACGACTGCGCCGCAGCGGGTACGACGGGAGAATGCGACAGCGCCCTCACAGATGGACCGGTGTTCGCCACCGCGCGCGAATTCACCGCGCCAGGAGTGCCGCCGTGTGACGAGACCTCGAGATCGTGCGTCCGCGCGATGCGGTTGAAATAGAGCCGCGCATTGAGCCGTCCGCCGCCGGTCAGCCAGCGCGCTCGCAGCGAGATTTCGTATTCGCGGCCAGTTACGAGGGCGGTGTTATTGAGAAAAGTGGATTCGACCTGATTCCCCTGATACTCGCCCGGGCCGGTGGCGACGACGCGCAGCACGTTGTTGCCGGCATCGGAGATCACACTGGTGAGGCGATGCGTGCCGGTGGCGCGCCACTTGGTCATGCCGGAGTTGAAGTTCCCGTTCTGGATCAAGTCCGTGTTCAGCACGGTGTCGGTGACGCGGACGTCATCAATGAGCACCTCGCCAGGACCGTCGAGCAGGCAGAGATCAATTTCACGCCACTGCGTCGGCTCGCCGGCGATTCCCAAATTCGCCGGCCCGCGCCAGGTGAACGTCTGCCAGCCGGCCTTGCCGGTTTCATCACTAGCAGCCCACGAGTTGGCATGTGTGCGATCCGCCCGGGGATCGCGCAATTCAAGGCTGGAGCCGCCGCCGTCGGCATACTCCGGCCAGTGCCCCCCGCTGAAATACTGCGCCTCATCCGCCGGATTTCCCGCCGCATCTTTGAGCACAATGTGATCACTATTGCGTGAAAGCGATCCGCTCCACGGCCCCAGCGCGCCGGTGCCAGGCAGCGTCGCCGGATTCTCCGCCACCACCAGGTAGCCGCCCGCCGCCACCGTCGTATTCGGCGGGAAAGTGAAATCCACCGTGCCGTCAAACCGCCAGCCGCTCAGATCCACGGGTGCCGTGGATTTGTTATAGAGTTCGATCCACTGACTACCCACCGCCGCCACACTCAGCGGCGGCGACGGCGGCGCAAACATGATCTCATTGATCACGATCTCACCGTGGAGCACGAAGACATTCGCCGCACCCGGGCTCGCAGCCGATGGGCGCAGCCACGCGCCCGTGCCGTCAGGATAACGCCCCCGCGGGGTGTCCCTGACGACGAAACCATCCAGCGGCGCGCCCGATGCCGAGAACAGCACCACCCTGTCGCCATCAATCAGACTGAATCCCAGCGCCGCCGCATCAAAGGCAGCGAATCCGCCTGCCGCCAGCGATTGTGCCGGCACGACAAAATCCGTGCGGGTGCCCGCGCTGAGCCGGGCAATGACACAGCCGCCCAGCGCGGCGGGCGAGGCGCCTGGATTTGTCAGTTCGAGCAGCGGGCCCGCTGAGCCTGCGGTGATTTCATTGAAGGCCAGCGCCGGGGGCGCGAGGGCGGGCAGCGATTCGATAACGTCCAGGGCGAGGCCGAAAACCGCATCGGTGGTGTCCGTGCCGGAGGCGCTGGCAGCGAAGGCTGCATTGTAGTGCGCGGTAATCTCTGACGGAGTGAGCGCACGCGGATACAGCGCCACCTCATCCACGACCCCTGTCATGTTCAGATCATAGGCCGCCGTGCCACTGTTTTGTCGCGCCCCGATGCTGACCTCGTGGGTGGTCGAAAGCAGCGTTGCGCGGGGCGTGGCCGACGCCACCTGCGCGCCGTTCACATAGAGTCTCATCAAACCCTGCGCCTGATCGAACACACCGGTGAGCAACTGCCAGGTGTTATTCGGTGCGACGGCCGACTGAGCGACGACAGCGGTATTCGGCACACCGCCGTCCCAGTTAAAAAAGCGATAGGTGCCGTTCACGATATCGCAGGCGAACTGCTCGCCGCCGCCGCCGGAGCCCTTGGCGAGGACTGCGCCGCCGTTGTCGTGACCAGACGCCGGTGCTTTGACCCAGGCTTCCCAGGTGAACTTCTTCCCGGGCCCGAAATTCATCGCGCCATTGTCAGGAAAAAGCGCGGCATCGTTGCCGCCATCGTTGTTGCCCTGGAATGAAGGGGCGGCATTCCCGGCTTCAAATCCCACTAGCGGCTGACCGCCCACCGTGTCCGTGGGTCGGGGACCGGGCTGCGCGAGGCTCGCCGGCACCATGCCGGAAAACGTTCCCTCCTGCGCCCCTGATTCCGGAGCGGCGGCCACTTCCGCCAGATCCGAAAGCGCGCCGCCATTTTCTCCAAGCCGCCAATAGGCCACGGGCCCGGACGCCATGACCGCGGTCGGATATGCCGGCAGCACCGCAGCCTGGTGCACTTCCACGGCCAGCAAATTCGTTCCCGTCACAAGACCCGTCGCCGGCAGTGAAAACTCCTGCACCCGCGGATCGCCGCGGCGCGGCTGAAGAGCATTCGCCATGTGACCGGCCGCGGCGGAAAGGTTCGTCCTGACAAGTTCCGTGCCATTGAGCCACACGGCCGCACCATCATCCGCGAGCAGTTGCAACCTCAGCGTGGCAAACGCCGCCTGACCGGAGAACGTGAACGTCTTGCGGAAATAATAAGTCACCGGCCCGGCCGGCAGGGCCGTGCCCGCCGTTGCCGGAGCCGGCAGCGGGGCGCCGCCAAGCTGATAAGCGCCCGCGCCAGCCGTCCATCCGCCATCGGCGAAACCAGCATCCTTCCAGGAGGCACCGGGATCGTTGCCCGATGTTTCCGCCTTCCATGTGTCGCCATATGCCAGCAGCGCCGTTGTCACCGGCGGCAGCAAAGCCGGAAAATTCTCCGTGCCCGGCGTGCCGTTCGTCTCGCGGCTTGCTGTCCATGACGCCGGATCACCTCCCGCCAGGTTGATCGCCCGCCTTGCCAGGGTCGGCCCTGCACCGTCGGGAGCCACCGGCCAATTGCCGTTAGTCCCCCAGTTCAGTTCATCCATGACCCGGCCGCTGTTGTTCCGCAGTTCGATGGTTTCGCCTCCGTTGTCCAACCTGCCCGCCCACGGCCCCAGGGCACCAGGCACTGTTGCCGGCACCGCCGCGATGACGAGATAGCCCCGCGCCGGAATGATCGTACCCTGGGGAATCGGACAGGTCACTCCATTCGCCAGCGACCAGCCACTCACGTCCACATCCACCGCCAGCTGATTGCAGAGTTCGATCCATTCGCCGCCAGGATCATTCAGACCCGGCGGGTGATAGTGGAGTTCATTGAAGACCACAACACTGTCTGCTCTGACCACGGGTGCAGCCAGCAGGAGACAACAGAGGGGGAGAGGAAGTCTCAGTGAGATCATAGTGAATGGTGAAAAAGGAGGTTAAAAAAATGCCCGCTGGACGCACGGGCGTCGCAACGGGCAGGGAGCAGACTGCGAACGCAGTCTCAACTGACCCGGCGACGGCGCAGGACCAGCCCCGGCGCTCCGGCGACTGCTGTACAAGGGCCATCAACCCGGCCTGTGGCACCGATGGACGAGTTGTCATTGGCGACCCCAACGGCCGGACACAGAGATGGCATCACGCCGAGTGGATGGGCCGCGGGAAGAAGGAACGAACGGATGGAGGCAGCGTGGTGCATGGTTAGCCGGTGGGGGATTGGCGCGAGGCGAGGTGCCGGCCTCGATTGAGTCTTTTACGCCGCACGGCCCTGCGGCGTCAATATTTATCTGTTCACACACTGATCGGACGTGGTTGCAGGCGGGCCACCCTGCGGCCATTCTTCCGCCGCCATGTCTCCGATGCGTATCCTTCTTCTTCTTCCATTTCTCGCTCCGCAGCTCTCAGCCGCGGAGCCCCCGCCGGACTTTGCCCGCGACGTTCGCCCCATTCTCGCGCGCCATTGTTTCAAGTGCCACGGCCCGGACGAAACGACACGCAAAGGCAAGCTCCGCCTCGACTTGCCCGCTGCTGCCACGGCCCCCGCCAAAAGCGGGAAGCCGGCTATTGTGCCTGGAAAAGTCAGCGAAAGCGAACTCGTCGCCCGCATTCTCTCCACTGATCCCGACGAAGTCATGCCGACCCCCGCGGCCAAACTGGAACTTTCCGCCACTCAAAAGGAAACGCTGCGGCGCTGGATCGAAGCCGGTGCGGAATATAAAGAGCACTGGGCGTTCATTGCGCCGGTGCGGCCCCCGGTGCCGGCCGCTGCCACCGGCACGCATCCCATTGACGCCTTTATCCAGACAAAACTCAAAGCCGCCGGCCTCTCCCCTTCCCCACCCGCCGATCCCGCAACGCTCCTGCGCCGACTTTCACTCGACCTCAACGGCCTGCCGCCGTCGCCGGATGAAGTCGCCGGCTTCACCGCAGGTCCAATCCCAAATCTCAAATCTCAAATCTCAAATCCCGCCGACAGGCTCCTCGCCTCCCCTGCCTACGGCGAACGCTGGGCTCGCAAGTGGCTCGACCTCGCCCGCTACGCGGACACCAACGGCTACGAAAAAGACCGCGGCCGCCAGATCTGGCCGTGGCGCGACTGGGTCGTCACCGCCCTCAATGCAGACATGCCGTTCGATCAGTTCTCCATCGAACAGCTTGCCGGCGATATGCTGCCTAACGCCACCGCGCAGCAGATCATCGCCACTGGATTCCACCGCAACTCCATGCTCAACGAAGAGGGCGGCATCGATCCGCTCGAGTTCCGCTTCCATGCGATGACCGACCGCATGGCCGTCACCGGCGCCTCATGGCTTGGGCTCACGCTGCAGTGCGCGCAGTGCCACACCCACAAGTTCGATCCCATCCAGCACCGCGAGTATTATTCGATGATGGCATTCCTGAACAATGCCGACGAGCCCGATTTTTCCATCCGGCCGCCGGATGCCGATGAGCAGGAGCGTCAGCGCATCGAAAAACGTCAGGCCCTGCTCACGGCGCTGCCGGATCGATGGCCAGGAGGCGAGATCCAATGGGAGACGGCAAAGCCAACGAGCGTCACCGCGGACGGCGACGACACCCGAATCCTGGACGATGGCAGCGTGCTCTTCACCTCTCCTGGTCCTGCCAAAACCGACGCCATCATCTACTTCTACACAAAGCTGCCGGATGTGAGGCATTTGAAGATTGAGGCGCTCACCGATGATTCTCTTCCCCGGAAAGGCCCGGGCCGCACGCCGCACGGGAATTTCGTGCTCAGTGAAATCACCGTGGAAGCCGTGCATGCCAGTCTGGGGAGCAAACCACACAAACACAAGCTCACCTCTGCGGAGGCGACCGTGGAGCAAAATGGCTTCCCGGCTGGTGACGCCATCGATGGCGACCCGGGGACTGGCTGGGCCGTGGACGCCCCGGGCGGCAAACTCAATGAAGCCAGGACCGCGGTGTTTCATTTCGCCGAACCCATTCACCTCAGTGGCGAAGGGACCGGCTTCATCGTGAAGCTCTCGCAACAGCACGGCGGCCATCACACCATGGGCCGCGTGCGAATCAGCATCGGCGCCGATGCCGCCACAGCCGAACCGCGTGCCGCCATGAACGTGGCGTTCGCCGCATGGCAGAAGAAAGAACGCGCCGCCGTCGTGGACTGGATCACGCTCAAACCGGAGCGGGCCGTTTCCAATTCTCCGCTCCTTACGATCCAGCCTGACAACTCCGTGCTCGCGAGCGGGGACATCACCAAGTCCGACACCTACGACCTCACGTTCCGCACGGCAGAGAGAGACATCACCGCCATCAAACTCGAAGCCCTGCCGCACGATTCACTGCCCGCCCGCGGCCCGGGCATGGCCTATTACGAAGGACCGAAGGGGGACTTCTTTATGGGCGAGTTCCAACTGAGCGCTGGCGGCCAACCGGTGAAAATCGCATCCGCTACTGACAGTTACACGAAGAACAATTTCGGCGGCAACGCGGGATCCCTGAAAGCCTTCGACGGTGATGCCCAGACCGGCTGGAGCACCAGCGGTGCCGAAGGCCAGGCGAACGAAGCGGTGTTCGTTTTGGAAAAGCCACTCACTCCTGCGGACGGGGAACTGTCGTTGAAGATGCTGTTCGGCCGGCACTACGCCTGCCCGCTCGGGCACTTCCGAATTTCCATCACCACCGCACCGCGCGCCGCGGCCTCCACACTCAGCGCCGGGACCCAGTCACTCCTGGAAAAACAAAACCTCACAGCCGCCGAACGCGCCACCCTGCTCACCGCGTTTCTCTCGCAGGCACCGGAACTCGCCGCGGCACGCAAGGAAATCGAAGCGCTCGAAAAATCGCCCGCCTACCAAACGACACTTGTGATGCGCGAGCGCCCGGCAGGCAATCCGCGCGCCACCCGGATTCACCACCGCGGCGAATACACCCAGCCGGAGGAAACCGTGGAGCCCGCCGTGCTTTCCTTCCTCAATCCGCTGCCCAAAGACGCTCCGCGCAACCGCCTCGCCTTCGCCCGCTGGCTCGTCAGCCGCGACAATCCCCTCACTGCCCGCGTTATTGTGAACCGTCACTGGGCCGCATTCTTCGGCCGCGGCCTTGTCAGGACCCAGGAGGACTTTGGCTATACCGGCGACCTGCCCACCCATCCCGATCTGCTCGACTGGCTCGCCGTCGAGTTCATGGAAAGCGGCTGGTCGGTCAAGAAACTCCACCGTCTCATCGTGACGAGCGCCGCCTATCAACAGTCCTCGCGCGTCACCGGACGCGGCGCGGAGATGGATCCAGACAACACGCTGTTCTGGCGCGGCCCGCGGCACCGCCTCGAAGCCGAGCAAATCCGCGACAGCGCTCTCTCCGTCACCGGCCTGCTATCCGGAAAGATGGGCGGCCCCGGCGTCTTCCCGCCCCAGCCTGCCGGCGTCACCACCGAGGGCACTTACGGCGCCATGGCGTGGACGCCCGCCACCGGAGAAGACCGCTACCGCCGCTCGTTGTACACCTTTACCAAGCGCACCGCCCCCTTCGCCATGAGCACCACCTTCGACGCCCCCACCGGCGAAGCCTGTGTCGCCCGCCGCGATGTGTCGAACACCCCGCTCCAGTCGCTCACGCTATTAAATGACATCATGTTCATGGAAGCCGCTAAGGCCCTGGCAAAGACCGTCTCCGCCGCGCAGCCCGGCACCGTGGAGGAGAAACTCCGCCCGCTTCTGCTCCGCATCTTCTCCCGCCCCGCCGCCGATGACGAAGTTGCCACTCTCTCCGCCTTCTTCACCGCCCAGCAGCAGCGATTCACCAAAGGTGAACTCGACCCCGCCAAAACCGCGGGCGAAGGCGGCGATGCCGCCCGCGCCGCCTGGACGCTCACGATCCGCGCGCTCCTCAATACGGATGAGTTTGTGACGAAGAACTAACGTAGCGCGGGCATGGCCTTAGCCTGCCCGTGTTGGCCCGGACTCGCATGAAGACAAACACGGGCAGGCTGGCGCCATGCCCATGCTACTTCTATGCGGACTCCTCTGCGGACTCGCACTCACAGAGATTCCTCGCAGAATGACTCTATGAGCACACCCGCCAATCCTCGCCTCACCCGTCGCACTTTCCTTCGCAGCAGCGCCGTCACGGCTACGGCACTGAGTTATAGCCGGGCCGCTTCGCGCGCGGCAGGAGCCGAACCATCAGATTTGCTGCGGGTGGCACTGGTGGGATGCGGACAGCAGGGAGCAAGCGCCCTCATCCCATGCCTGAGGCGCATCCCGGGCGTGCAAGTCAGCGCCGTCTGCGACATTTGGAGATTTAAGATTCTCTCGGCCCGACGGGTTCTCGACCCTGAGAGAAAGGGAAACGTTCAGGTCTTCGAGAACTGCGACGAGATGCTGGAGAAGGCCGGTAAGGATTTCGATGCGGTTATCATTGCCACCCCCTGCTGGATGCATGCGCCGCAGACACGCAAGGCGCTGGAGGCGGGCAAGCATGTCTATTGCGAAAAGATGATGTCGAACACGCTGGACCCGGCCCGCGACATGGTGCGCGCCCAGCGGCAGACGGGCAAGCTGCTGCAAATCGGCAACCAGCGCCGCAGCAACCCGCGCTACCTGCATCTGCGCGACAAAATCATCCGCGGGCACAAGCTCCCCGGCCGTATCACACATCTTTACGCCCAGTGGCACCGCAGCGTCAAAGTGCCGCTGCGTCCAAAACTCAACGCGGACGAGCAGGCAGCCATCCTCGCCGCGGGTTATGCCAATGTAATTGAATACGCCAACTGGCGCTGGTTCAAAAAATACGGCGGCGGTCCGATGTCCGATCTTGGCTCGCACCAGATCGATGTCTTCAACATGCTCCTCGGAGTGCCGCCACGCTCCGTCATCGCGTCGGGTGGCACGGACTTCTATAAGGACTTCGAGTATGAGCCGGGAAATAGACTCAATTACGAGCATCTCGACAACGCGATGGCGGTCTATGAATACGATGTACCCGGCCACGGTCTGGTGCGGGCGCACTATCAGGTGCTGACCACGAGCGGCTACCAGGACTATCACGAGAAGATTTATGGAACGGAAGGAGCGGCACTGATTTCCGAGCAATTGCGCACGGATAACTTCAGTTCGGAAGTCTACCGTGAACGGGATACCACCAATCCATATCTCGCCGTTCGGAAAAACCCCTACAGTCAACCCGGTGACATAACAGACGAAGGAAAAGGAACCGCATGGGAACTCGCTTTGAAAGACGGAGTGCTTGCGCCCGCCTCGCGGCCTGAGAACCCGAATTTGCCGGGTGTTACCCCGCGACTGGTGTATGACTTCCCTCCCTTCACCAAAGAACAGAACGAGAAGCCCCCTCATCAGTTCCACCTCGAAAACTTCATCGACACCATTCGCCACGGTGGAAAGCAGGCCGACCTCACCTGCCCAGTGGACGAAGCCTTCAAGACTTGCGTGGCCGTGCTGGCCGTGAATGATGCCGTCCGTGAGCAGAAGCGGATCGAATTGAAGCCGGAGAACTACACCGTCGCCTGAGCACAGTAAATTCCCCCGGCAGGCTTGACTCCCCTGCCCGGCCCTGCCACAACTGGCCCCCGCGCCATTCCGCGCGGCCGTTGTCCATGCTCACTCACTTACCAGTCCGCGCCCGATGAATCTCAGGGACCAGTTGAAGGAAATTCTGCCGGAAATTCTGCGGCCCAACCCCGCGGACTCGATCAAGGGCACCGAACTCATCCGGCTGGTGAAGTACCGGCTGCGTCAGGAATACAGCGACGCCACGCTGCGCTATCATTTCTCCATCATGTGTCTCGACCCGGCGAGCCCCATCGCCAAGGTGGAACAGGGCCAGGGTTATTACCTCCGCCGCGCCGCGATGGGTGGCGGCACGCCGGTGACGATGACCCAGGCGCGGCTCGGCATGTTCTTTGAGACGGACTCCGGCATCCTCGATCTTGCCTATAGCCGGCAGCAGAAGTTCCGCGCCATCTTCGCCCGCGACATCGAGAGCGGTGGAAGGTTTCCGTTTCTGTTCGAGTCCTCATTCGCTCCCGGCGCGCCGCGGGAAAATCTGTGGAAATGCCCGGACGCCGCTGTCGTGGACTGGGAGGCCGGAGATGTCACCGACCAGGGGATCCGCCTGAGCAATGCACAGTTGGAACTCAAGCGGGCGCTCGGCGTGCCGCCGTTTTCACTGTGCAGCGTGAAACTGCAGATCGAAATCTCTCCCGCCTCAGTGCGTGCCGATTTCTTCCAGGCATTGAGCAATGCGCGATGGGGACACACGGGCGACCTTGTCATCGCCGCGCCGGTCAGCGACGTGCATTTGGTGGAGGAACTTCGCCAACTGGGCACCGAATACGGGCTCGGCGTCATCAGCTATGGCCTCGATGTCGAAGACCTCGACGACCTCCGTCCGGCGCACGAAATCCCGGAGATGACCGCGCGTGAATTCGAAGCCCTGCAGCAGCGCCTCCGCCGCCAGCGACTCACCACTCCGCGCATGAAAACCCTCGACTGGCGCCTCATCCAGCAGGTCCGCGCCGACAATGCAGAGTTCCAGGAACTCTTCTTCTGGCTCCAGCGCTGCCTAACCGACGGCCGCGCCTACACATGGGATGAATTCGGCGGACTGGAGTCGAAACTGGAAGACGGCGATGATTGAAGATCCGAAACGGGAATGGAGAAGCTCGACATTCGCGCATCGTCAATTCGCCGTCTGATCTCGTTCACAGCCCACATCGCATGTTCCGCGACGAGAGCCTCCGCCCCCGCGGCGGCGGCTTCCAGCGCCGGCAAATCCGCAGCATCACCGACATTGCCAAGCGCGACGCACACATTCCGCAGAAAAGCCGGGCGCTTGATACGGCGAATCGGTGACCAGCGGAACAGCTCACGAAATCCCTCATCGGTAAGTGCGAGAAATTCCCGCAGCAGCCAGCCGGCAACGAACGGCCTCGCGGCGAAGGCCGCCTCGCGTGAGTCTTTGGCAAAGCGATTCCACGGACAGACGTCGAGGCATTCGTCGCAGCCATAAATGCGATCGCCAATCGCACGACGGAACTCTTCAGGAATCGCGCCTTTGTGCTCAATGGTCAGATAGGAAATGCAGCGCCGCGCGTCCACATGATGAGGAGCCGTGATGGCGGCGGTGGGACACGCGACGATGCAGCGCGTGCAATGCCCGCAGTGATCGCGCGACGGAGCATCAGGCGCGAGTTCCAGCGTGGTGAGGATTTCGCCAAGGAATGTCCAGGTGCCGAGCTGCGTGTGAATCTGCACCGTGCTCTTGCCGTTCCAGCCAAGCCCGGCGGCGCTGGCCCAGTCGCGCTCCAGCACCGGTCCGGTATCCACGTAGAGTTTCTGTTCGCCGCCCATTTCCGTGAGGGCTCCAGCGAGGTCCCGCAGTTTGCCGTCCATCACGTCGTGATAGTCATCGCCCCATGCATAGCGCGCAATGCGGCCACGTGCGCCATCATCCATGCGCGGAGGCGGTGCCGGGCGATGGTAATTCAGCGCCACCGTAACTACGGCGCGTACGCCTGGCAGCACTTCCCGCGGATCCGCGCGACGCGACGGAGCCTTCGCCATGTAGGCCATATCACCGTATTCACCAGCCGCGATCCATTCCTGATAGGCCGCGGCGTGCGCCGCCGGTCCGGTGACAGCCGCGATACGGCAATCATCAAACCCCAGCGCCGCCGCGATGGTCTTCACGGCTTCGGTATCGGCTGACGGAGGCGGCGCGTTCATTGGATGAAGGTTCGCCGCGCAGATCGAGTGATCAAGGTGGATTCACACGGGCGCTTCATCGAATGCCGATTCCGTGAATAACTCCATCTGATCGCCGCCATGCAGGGACCACGCATCGTGTCCCTTGGCCCGCAGTGTCGCGGCGAACTCGCGGTGCCAGCCGTGAGTGGTGAGCACGCGGCACGGCTGCACCATTTCCACCAGCCGCAGCAGATCCGGATAATCCGCGTGATCACTCAGCGGAAACACCGCGTCCACTCCATATCGCCAGCGAGCCGAAGGATCGAGCCCCCAGCCGCTCACCATCGCGACCGCCTTGCGCGGAATGGCCGCCAGTTGCTCCGATTTCCCGGCCGCCGGCGGCATCACGAGGACGCGGCCTGACAGGTCGTCGCCCGCCGGTTCCCACTCCGGCAGGGGGAAGCCGAGATCGGCATAGCGGTCGTTGATCACCGCCACCGCAGGATGAACGGCGACACGAAACTCACCGCCCAGCAGCATCTGAATTTCCTGCGCCTTGCCCAATGAGTAGCCCATCACCACCGGCACGGCTCCGGCGTCGAGTGCCGCTCGGCACCATGACTGGATCGTGGCCTGCATTTCGCTCAACGGTGGAAAGACATACCGCGGCAGCCCGAACGTACATTCCATCACCAGCACCTCAGCCGGCAGCGTGATGGCCGCCTCACAACTGAGCCCTTCGCGCAGTTTGAAGTCGCCGGTGTAGAGCAGCGTCGCCCCGTCGCTCAATCGCGTCACATGGACCATCGCACTGCCGAGCACGTGGCCCGCCGGCGTCAGAGTCACCCGCCAGCCGTCACACTCCCACGGCTCGTTCCAGTCGAGAGCGACGACCTTTCCTTTACCCTTACCGTAACGCTGCCGCAGCAGCACCGCCGTCGCTCGCGATGTCACCGTCACCGCATGGCGTGCGACGTGATCCGAGTGCGCATGGGAAACTACCGAGCATCCGCCGCCACGCGACGCATCCAGCGCGAACGAAGCACCGGCGAGGTGAATGCCGCGGTCATAGTGGACTGAAATGAGCGCTCCCATGAAGCGGCGTTGCTTCCAGCCGCCAATTCAATCAAACGCGAAGCGCACTTTTCTCATGATAGAGGCAGGGATGGCCGCCGGCTTCGGCTAAAATATAGGCGCGGAGGATGCCGGGCTCCTCACTGGTGAGGACGCAGTCGTGATAGGCGTGAAGGTTTCCGGCACGCACTCCCGGTCTCGCCGTGCGGCGGGATTTTTCATGACAAATCGTCCGGCAGGTGGCCTATAGTTGGATTTTCTTTGTAATGTATGCCGCGGGTGGACTCAGGAAGCCCGCAGATACTTATGAATCCAGCCACACCATCATCCTCCTGTCCTGCCTGCGGTGCCGCCATTCCCGAGGGCGCGCCGCAGGGCATGTGCCCTCGTTGTCTCATGACGGCCGCGGCCGCTACCGAACCCCGCGGCGTCATGCCACCGCCGGATCCGGCGGTGCTGGCGCGGGCGTTTCCACAAATGGAAATCCTCGAGCCGCTCGGTGCCGGCGGAATGGGGCGCGTTTACAAGGCACGGCAGTTGCAGCTCGACCGCACGGTGGCGTTGAAAATCCTCTCGCCGGAACTGGCCCTCGATCCGTCGTTCGCGGAGCGCTTCACCCGTGAAGCCAGGGCTTTGGCACGGCTGAATCACCCGAACATCGTACACGTTTATGATTTCGGCGAAGCCCGGCCGTCACCGGACGCGCCACCGTTCTGGTTTCTCATCATGGAATACGTGGACGGAGTAAACCTGCGACAGGCGATGCGGGCAGGCGCGGTCTCCTCGGTCGAGGCACTCGCCATTGTACCGAAACTGTGCGACGCGCTGCAGTATGCGCACGAAAACGGAGTACTCCACCGGGACATCAAACCGGAGAACATTCTCCTTGATGCCCGGGGACGGGTGAAGATCGCGGATTTCGGGCTGGCGCTCATGGCCGGCGATGCGGTGCCGGGGGCGACTCTGACACTAAGCGGCACCCGGTTGGGCACACCGCATTACATGGCGCCGGAGCAGGTGGAAAAGCCGCACGATGTGGACCACCGCGCGGACATTTACAGCCTTGGAGTGGTCTTCTATGAACTCCTCACCGGTGAGTTGCCGCTGGGGAGATTCCCGGCGCCGAGTGAGAAAGCCGGCACCGATCCGCGGCTGGATCGCGTGGTCTTCCGCACCCTGGAAAAGGAACGGGATCGTCGTTATCAATCTGCCGGAGACATGCGCACCGCGGTGGAAAACGTGGGAACTTCGCCACCCATGCCGACGATGCCCGCGGACCGGCCAGCGCCTCCCTCACTGCCCCCGCGGCGGCCGTTCGTGCGCACCAGTCGCCGTGCCTTGTGGGGTCTGGTGCTGCAACTGCTGATTCCGTTGCTGGCGGTCGGCTTTCTGGTTCCCCTGCAACAATCTGTGAACAGCTCTCATGAGGCCGCAATGGCCGAAAGCGTAGCGCGAGTCGCCGAGGAAGCGCACCTGCGGGGACGGGTCAGCATCCTTCCGGAAAGCAATCCCGAACGCGACCAGTTGGAGAACGAGATCCGGCTTAAGGAGAGGGGATGGAGACAGCAACAGGTCACGCCTCACGCCGGCGTCCCGTGGCGTGTGGCAGCATTCATCCCGGTTCTCCTCTGCATGATCGGAGTGATGCTGTCGTGGTTGGGCCTGTTTGATATTCGCGGGGCCAACGGAGCGCTCGGCGGGGCATGGCAGGCGTCCATCGGCGTGATGCTGGTGCCAGCCATCGCAATCACCGGCGGCGTGTGTTATCTTTTCAGCGAAACGCTGGCGAGACGCTTCCATGGCGATGTACAGTTTGCCGTCGAAGCCACCGGCTTCATCCTCGGCTTCGCACTGTCCATCATCGGCATCTGCCGGGTGCGGCGGTTTGCGGATAACGTGCCGGCGGAACCGATGAACCCGGCCGATGCGCCGGGCCACGTCCTCGGAATCGTATCGCTATCGCTTTGCGGAATCGGCCTGCTGCTCCTGCTGCTGAATTCAGACCAAACGTCACCACTGTCCAGCCGGAACACCATGCAGCGACTCATCGGATTATTCCTGCTGCTGCAACTCACGGCGCTCGTTTGCGGTTACTTCGGCCGACGGCATCCGCTGGGGCGCGCCGGGGCCATCACCAGCGGGGTGCTCCTCCTCGGCGGCATCATCCTTTTCTCCTGATTCATGAGCTTCGCCGATACCAGATGGTCCATGGTCGTCGCCGCCCGCGGCGGCGGCACCAACACCGCGCGAGCGGCGCTCAGCGACCTCTGCGAAGCCTACTATCATCCGGTGCTCCGGTTTCTCCGCAGCGAGGGCCGCACTGAGGATGAGGCCAGGGAACTCACCCACGCCTTTTTCGCCCGGATCCTGGGCGGCAATGGATTTGACGGAGCGGACCCGCAGCGCGGCCGCTTCCGCTCGTTTGTCCTCGGGGCGCTGAAGCATTACCTCGCCGATCAGCGGGACCGCTCCGGGCGGAAAAAGAGGGGCGGAGGCGCGGAGCATGTGCCGCTGGAACCCGAATTCGATGGCACGACGGAATGCGCGCCGCAATACGCTGACAGGATTACCCTGCCGCCGGACGCGGCCTTTGATCGTCAGTGGGCCATGACCGTGCTGGATCGTTCCCTGACCGCTCTTGAAACGGCGATGCAGGCCGAGGGGAAGCCGGCCCTTTTCGCGGCCCTGCGCCCGTGGCTGGCCGGTGCTGCCGGCCACGGTGAGCAGTTGCAGGCCGCCGCCACCCTGGGGCTCACGGAAAACGCCCTGCGCGTCGCCATCCACCGGCTGCGCCAGAGATTTCGCGACGCCATTCGCGCGGAACTCACCCAAACGCTCGCCCCCGGCATCAGTGCGGAGGAGGAATTTGAACACCTCCGCGCGGCTCTCGCTTAGAGTTCCGCGACTGCATCGTGCCGCTGCAAACGGCCTCGTTGCTCGCTCAGCAGGCACACTACTTCTTCGGCGGACCGGCCCAGACTTTCTCTAACTGGGCAACGATAGCGGGGTCGTGCTTTTTCAGCTCGTCTTTAGTGAAGGGGAAGAAGTCGTTGGTGCCGAAGAAGGCCTCGGTGGCCTCGGCGAAATATTCCTTGTGGTCGGTCATGGCGTAGGCGCGGTCTTTGCGGACGCGGCCTTCGGAGTCGCGGCGGTCCACGTTGTTATAGGTGCCGCCGGCTTCGGCCAAAATATAGGCGCGAAGGATGCCGGGCTCCTCAAAGCTGAGGACGCGGTCGTGGTAGGCATGGGCGAGTTCGTGGAGGGCGAAGTTGGGCATGCGGCGCATTTCGGCCTCGAAGTCGCGAGTGTCAGAGAACTCGATGCCCTTGGCCATGGCGGGGTCGCGTTTATTGTCGCGGAGCCAGTCGGCGCCGGGGTGATACTCGGCGCCTCCGCCACCCTTGTATGGCGGCGAGAAGTAGAGCGGGACTTTCTGCAACTCGGCGACGGCGGGCGCGGGGACGTCCCGGATGATATCGTCGAGCATCTTCTTGAGCAGGACGACGGCCTTCTCGGTGGTGTCTTTGTCTTTGGCGAGGAGATCATTGCGAATGTGCAGCGTCCAGCCCGAGACCGTGCGCGTCTCGCGGCCATTGGCGTCGGCGTCGCGCTTGCGGGCATTGCCGCGGATGAGGTCGTTGGCTTTCTGGAGCCGCTCCGGCCATGCGAAGGTGGGGGCTTTCGACGGATCGTAGCCCGCCATGTGGCCGGTGAGGCGGGTGGTGGGCTTGGTGTATTTCAATTCCGTGTCGCCGAAGACTTCGCGGCACATGGCGGCGAGGCCGGGGTCGTATTCGAGCAGCTCGGCGCGGGTGTTGACGTGGTTG
>JANNVM010000307.1:0-2180 GCA_031414455.1 Verrucomicrobiota bacterium | reverse complement strand
ATAGCGGCGCAGCGTGCCGGCGGCATTGAAAGCGTTGTCGTTCCACTTGCCGTCGGCGCGGAGTTCAATCGCGTCCTCGCCGGCGGCGCCGGCATTGTTCGGCTCTCCTGTGAAGAATGCCTGGTAGCCTCCGCCTTCGCTCAACCTCGCCCAGCCGTTGGGGCCGGTGCCGGTACCGCCCGCGGTGTAGCCGGCCCAATACCACTGGTCGCTGGTCTGGGAAGTGCCTGCATCCGCCCAGCCGCCGGCCCCGAACGTGGCGTCATCGCTGTCTGTTAGGCCGCACCAGACATTGGAACTGTTCGTGTGCCGCAGGGCCATGAGCGAGACGTGGGCGTTCTCCGCCCAGCTTCCGATGGCGACGAGGTGACCGGTGGTCACATTCCCGGCCACGCCGGAAACGCCGGTGGCCGTGGCCTGACGCGCGACCGAGATATTGTGGGCCGCAACCAGAGTGGCCGTGGTATTGGAAACCTCGTAGAGGTTCCATGTGCCGCCCGGCCCGTAAGGAGCGGTGAAATACTGTGCGGACGCGGTGCCGGCTGCCGCAAGGGATGCGGCAAGGACCAACGGAGCGAGGGCCTTACTTCTCGTGTTTCGTGTGTTCATGTGGGTGGTGGTTGAGGGGGATTCGCAGCCTCGTTGGCCCCCTGAATGGCGCGAAACGAGGCCGTTGAATTATATTTTTATGAATTCTATTCCGCGAAGGCAACATTTTTCGTGGCATTTTTATTAAAATGCTCTCCGGCACGGTCGGGAAGTTCCGCCGTAGTGCCCCACCCTCTACCGGATCGAAGTGCGTGACTTCACGAAGATGCTGGCCTCGTACTTGGGCAGCCATTTACCAGCGGGCTCCGGCGGTTTCCACGTCCAGAGTTTCGTGGACGTGCGGTAGGATTCCGTACGTGTCAGGACAGTGATGCTCAGTTGCGCCGGACGTTCGGGAGTGCCGGCGGCAACAGGGGTGATGGTGAGGAGATTGGCCCCTTTCTGCATTCCGCCGGTGATGACCCGGCCGCCGGTGTTGTTCTCCACGGTTTCGACGTGAGTGCCGCGATTCACATCCACCGTGACCTTGCACGACTGCGCGACGATGGAGAGAGCGGCTATTTGATAGGGTTCGCGGCACGGTTTGGGAATTTCCGGGTAGCGACCGGTGAGTTGAAACTCGGGGCTGTCGAGCCACTTGCGTCCGCCGTTGCGCGCCTCGCGGCGGGTGGCCTCGTCGTTGCCGAGGTTCACATACTGAATCCAGTCGAACTTCCACACGCCACCCTCTTTGAGGAAACGGACGATGAGCGGGTTTTCCGGCATGATGGAGGATTCGAGCGCGAAGTCCACCCGTCCAAAATAGACGACGCGGGCCGTGTTTCCGGCGGCGGCGGCGTCCACGCAGGTCAGCGTGCTCACGTCCGGCGCCTGGATGATACTTTTGAAAACGGCGGCGGGCCAGGGCTGGCGGAGGGAGACGACCTCGTTGCGCAAACACATCTGACGGTAGCGGCTCGTCTGGGTGGCAAACGCGGTCATGTCGCTGCGCCGCATGGCCTGAAGCCAGCTAACGTAAGTGCGCTCCAGTTCGGCCCGCAGCACGGCGTCCTCAGGCCGCTGGGCAAAGACGCGGCTGCCGGCTGCCATGGATGTGAGCAGGGCGAGGGTGCGGCGGCGGGAAATCGGGGACATCAGGGAAGAATTCTTGCGACAATTTCACTGTTCTCCAGCCGAACCTGCGCGCATGACCCTGGCCGGTACATCACCGACTTTGTAGTCAGCTTTCGTCAGGCTGTCCCAGATTTTGAAGAGAGTCTCGACGGACACTTTCTTGTCTATGCGGAGATCGAGTTTGGAGGCGGGGCTGGATTCTTTGAAGATGCGGAGGCTGTCGGTGAGTTTCTCCAGCGGGACGGGAACGTCAGCGAGGAAACATTTCTCCTCGCCGGTGATGGTGAGGCTGACGCGCTCGGAGGTGTCGGTTCCGAGGTTCATGGCGTCGCTGACGGGCATGCTGATATTGAGCACGGAGCGGGCCGCAGCGCCGGCAGCCTTGGTTTTCCGCGGATCCTTGAAGGTGGTCGAGACGACGAGGAAAATCAGCAGAATGATGAGGATGTCTATCATGCTGATGATCTGGAGCACCGGGGTGCGGCGCTTTTTTTGATAGAAGTTCATCGGGACTCCGG
>JANNVM010000306.1:0-2828 GCA_031414455.1 Verrucomicrobiota bacterium | reverse complement strand
ATCCGCATGACGATACGAACTCGATCAACCGTCTCTGCGGATTGAGCATCGCCCGAAGCCCGAGCACCAACTACTGGGTCGAGTTCCGCCAGAAGTTCACCGGCAACAAATGGCTGATGAACGGTGCCAGCCTCCGGTGGGCGGGGAGCGGCAATCAGCGCAGCCAGCTTCTCGACACCACGCCCGGCTCCGTCAATGCGCGCACCGATTCCGCACTCGTCATTGGACGAACTTTTGCCGATCCGACGGCGGGGATTTACATCACGCCCATAGGCAAGGGCGGCACCACCCCCGAGTCGCTTGATGTGGTGGTGAACCTCGGCGGGTTTGCCGGAAATGTCGCACCGGTGGCCACCCTGGCGGCGTCGGGAACGACGGCTGCGCCCGGCGCGAGCATCAGTTTCCAGGCCCCGGCAACCGACGCCAACGGTGACACCCTCGCCTACTACTGGGACTTTGGCGACGGCAACTTCGGCACCAACAGCCCTAACGCCACGAAAAGCTGGAGCGCCGCCGGAGAATACGTTGTCCGCTGCACCGTATCGGACATGAAGGGCGGCGAGTTCAGTGATTCCGTGGTCGTCACCATAGGGTCGCCCGACACCTTCTCTCTCAGCGGCGTGGTGACTGACGGCAGCGGCCCCATCCCCAATGCCCGGGTGTATGTTTCCACGACTCGCGTCACTTACACGGACAGCGACGGCACTTACAATCTCACGGGGCTGCCGGCCGGCACTTATACGGTGAGTGCCAGCCTCTACCCTCACACGTTCCTGCCGGATGGATTCAGTAATCCGGTCAGTCTCGGCCCGGATGCTGCGAATATCAATTTCCTGTCCACGATCGTCCTGCCGCCCGCGATTACCGGGCAGCCGCAAAGTCAGTCGGTCAACGCGGGCGCCAGCGTGACCTTTGCCGTCGCGGTAACGGGAACGCAGCCCCTGAACTACCAGTGGCGGTTCAATGGCTCCAATATTTCGGGTGCCTCCGGCGCGACTTACACCCGGAGTAATGTCCAGGCTGCTGATACCGGCAATTACTCCGTGGTGATCAGCAACCCCGCCGGGTCAGTCACCAGTGCGAACGCTATGCTAACGTTGAATGCCCCTCCCGTCATCACGTCCCAGCCCCTCGGCAGGGACGTTCTCGCTGGTGCCAATGTCACCTTCAGCGTGACCGCCAGCGGCACGGGCCCGCTCACTTATCAGTGGAAATTCAATAACACAAATATCGCGGGGGCCACGTCGGCGAGTTACACCCGCTCCAGCGTCCAGCCGGCCGATGCCGGCAGTTACGCTGTCGTGGCCAGCAACGGCTTCGGTTCGGTCACCAGCGCTCCCGCGACCCTCGGCGTGAATTTCACTCTGGCCGCCACCGCTACTCCCGGCGGAAGGGTGACTGTCCAGCCCCTTCAACCCCACTATGCGCCCAATTCGGTCGTGACCCTGACGGCCGAATCCTTGTCGGTTTACCAGTTCAGCGGATGGTCGGGCGGCGCCTCCGGCACGGTGAATCCGCTCACGCTGGTCATCACTTCGAATTTGAACATCACCGCGGTCTTCACGTCGCCGGTGGCCGATATCATTGTGGACAACCCCGCCGCAACCTTTACGGGCAATTGGGCCACCGCTGCCACCGCCGCAGACAAATACGGAAACAATTACCGGACGGTGGCCGGCACCGTGAATTCTGCATCCGCGAGTGCCACCTTCAGCCCGAACATCCTTACTGCCGGGCGGTATGACCTTCATATCTGGTCCCCGACCATCACAAAGCCGGCCGCGGGCCTGCCCGTTGTCGTATCGGGCTCGGGGGTCCAGCAAACCGCCTCGCTCAATCAGGCGGGAGGTCCTGGAACATGGCAATTACTGGCATCAGGGGTCCCGTTTGGGGCGGGATCAGCGGGGTTCGTGCGTCTGGCAAACAACGTCGGGCAGGGCGGCAAGACAGTGGCCGCTGACGCCGTGCGCTGGACGTACTCGCCGACCCAGGAGGAAACGCCGCCGCAGTTTATCTCCCAGCCGCAGAGTCTGACAGTCAATCAGGGCGACGAGGCCGTGTTCTCCGCCCAGTCGAGCGGCACCGGGCCCCTGTTCTATCAGTGGCGCTTCAATAACACGGACATCCCGGGCGCAACGGCCGCCACGCTTGTGCTTGCCGGCGCGCAGCCGTCTCAGGAGGGGCAATACAGCGTCGTGGTCCGCAATGCCCTCGGCAGCATCACCAGCGACAATATGGCACTTACCGTGCTGGGCAGTCCGCTGATTACGGCCGAACCGGTCAGCCTGGCGGTCGGTGTCGGAGAAGACGCGGACTTCAGTGTGACGGTGAAGGGCGTCGCGCCCCTCGCCTATCAATGGCGCAAAGATGGTGCCGACCTTGCGGACAATTCTCAGATCAGCGGCTCCACGTCACCCGTGCTGACCCTATCGGGGTCCGTACCCGGCAATGCCGGCGTTTACACCGTCGTCGTCAGCAATTCTCTGGGAACCGTCACCAGTCGCATGGCCTCGCTCAGCGTTCTGGGTCCTCCGGTATTGACGGCGGAACCGCTCAGCCTGGCTGTCCCCGTCGGCACTTCCGCGGACTTCAGTGTGACGGCGGAAGGCCCGGGGCCGCTCACTTACCAATGGCGGCGGGACAACATCGATCTTGCGGACAACACTCAGATCAGCGGCGCGACGTCGCCCGTGCTCACCATCACCGGTGTCGGTCGTCCTAACGCGGGCGCTTATACCGTGGTCGTCAGCAATCCGTATGGAACGGTCACCAGCAGCATGGCCAGCCTCACCGTGCTGGGTCCTCCGGTATTGATGGCGGAGCCGCTC
>JANNVM010000305.1:0-1653 GCA_031414455.1 Verrucomicrobiota bacterium | reverse complement strand
CGGTGCCGCCGCTTCCCGAGTTCGAGCCGTCGCCGCGGATGGTGGCGGACCAGTTCAAATCGCCGAGTTCGCCGCCGTCCTCGCCGTAGAGCTGGACCTGGTAATTCGTGAGCCGTTCCGGGCAGCAGCCGTCGGCGCGGTTTTTTATGGCGAGACGTGTCAGGGAATAGGTGGCGCCGAGATCCACTTCATAGGTGAAGCCCAGCGTGCCGCTATCCGTCAGCGGGTGTGTGAAGGTGCCTGTCGTTCCGTCCACCACATTGGTCACCGGGAATCCTCCATAGAGCGCAGCGTTTGCGGTGACCGGCCTGTTCAGCGCGAGGTTGATCTCGGGATCCGTCTCGGCCTGAAACTCGCTCAGGACAAAGTTGCCGTTGGCGGCGCGGCCGATGCTGGCGGCCACCGCGTCCGCCGCATTGAAGTCGAATGGATAGACATCAAGGCGCAGACCGGTGATGCCCTGGACGGGAAAAGCTCCGCGCAGGGTGCAGGTGACCGTCACGGGCGTGCCCGTGGAGCGAATGTGATCCGTGCTGACGACAGTTAGAGTCGTGCCCGTCGCGATCCGCGTCTCCGGCAGCCATGCCGTCCAGGTTCCGGCAAAGGAAGGCACGGCATCCGTCGTCCAGGAGAGGCGGAATTCATTGATCCAGTGCTGCGTGCCGAAGTTCTGGAGCAGGCGCACCTCAAGGTTGGTGCCATTGAGCGGTGCGGAGGGTTTCCAGAATGCTGCCTGCGCGGTAAAGCGTTGATCAAAGACGCCCCAGCCCCCCGCGGTGCCCGTGGTCACGCCGTCGATCGTGGTGCCGATCAGGTAGGGTGATGCCTGGCTGAATGTCGCCGTGGCGGAGGTAAAGGTTACCTGCGCCGCGGGAGCCGCGGGCACTGCCGCGAGGGCCACGGCACAGAAGAAACGAAAGATGGACGGGAGTTTCATAATGAGGCGGGAAATAAAAAACCCGGGCACCGCAGTGCCCGGGCTTGAAGGATCATAAGGATTGCCTATGCCCGGCGGCGGCGCATGAGGAGTCCGGCGGCGGTGAGCAGACCGGTCATGGCCACCGTCGGCTCAGGAACAGGAGCACCGAAGGCGCGGAGTTCCGCAATCTGCGGATTGTATTGACTGCCGCTGAGATTCGTCACGCGAACGTATTGCCCGGCGAAGGTCCCTGCGCCGTTGGCTGCGGTGATCGTGTCCACACCACCCATGCCCGAGTTGGAGCCATCGATGCGGATGTCACCGGACCAGACGGGAATGGCACCGCTGTTCAGTATTTCCACGCGGTAGTTGCTGAGGCGATCCGGGCAGCAGGCGTCGCGATTCACCAGTTCAAGGCTGGTCAGCGCAAAACTGCCCTCGAGATCGGTCGTGTAGGAAAAGCCGGAGAAGGCATCCTGATTCGGGTGGGAGAGCGTGCGGGTGTCTCCGTCCACGATAAACGAGGCCGGCTGACCCGGCCATTGTGCCGCGGAACCCACTGTTGGCGCAGCAAGGGCGAGGTTGATTGAGGAGTCGGTCGTCACCAGCATTTCCGAAATGACCAGATTGCCATTCGGGGCTGCCCCGAGATTGCCGGCGGAATTGAGGAGTTCGAGGCGGATGCCCGTCACGTTCGTAAATGCTCCCTGAGCCATGAGCACAAAGTTTGTCGT
>JANNVM010000304.1:0-5738 GCA_031414455.1 Verrucomicrobiota bacterium | reverse complement strand
GGGCCCCTGCGCCCAGTTGCTGTCATTGAAACCCGCGCCCAGCCAGGCACTGCCCTGGTTGCTCCCGTTATCAAGATACTTCCACACCGACAGCAGCGGCACGAATGTGGTAGTCGTTTGCGCGCTGACTCCAACGGGGAGCAAAGCGGAGAGTAACAGGAGTCTCCAATTCATTTAGTAGGATGTGGACGGAACTGCAAAGTGGTCGTTCCCGGCAGCACGTCATCCTACTATATGGTATTTATCGGAAATTGTGACGCAAATTCTCGAATTTTCTCGATTCCCCGGCAATTCCCCGATGAATATCGGTAAAATGAACCGCGTGATCGCAGAAAATCCCCGGGAAAACGCCTAAAGCCCTTCCAGCCGGCTCAACCGGCCAGTGCCGTTACGCTTTCTTCTTCGCCGGAGCTGACTTGCCCGCCGGGGCCGGTTTCTTCGCGGTCGCAGCAGCCTTCTTTTCCGTGGGAGCCGCCTTTTTGGTCATCGGGGTGCTGCTGATCAACTCGCCGACATGCTTCAGCCAGTCGGCATAGGTAAAGCCAAGGGCCGGCGGGAAAATGTCACCGCGGGCGTCTTCACAGACAAAATTCTCCAGATCCTCCACGGCACGCTCATTGAGCAGATGGTGGATATCAGCGAGGATGGCCTTGCGGACTTTGTCCTCCGCCTTGCGGGCGAACTTGCGAATGGCGTGGTCGGCCGACTCGTGCTCGATCGTCCAGTCAGGGTGGAGGACGGTACCGAGAAACTTTTTCAGTTCGACGTAGAGAGCTTTTTTCATCGTCCGGGGGATGCATGGAGATAACTTTGATGTCAACTTCAATGTTCTGGTTTAGCGGGATGGGCGGCAACTTCCACAGGCGGGAGGCACCGCGGCACCCGAACCTGACTGCCGCAGCATTTCTTACTGTCGCATTTCTTACTCGAAATACGCAAGAATCTCTGGTTTCCTGCGCCATCCCCGTCCAGACTGCGCGCAAATTCTCAGGTCCCCGACACTTTTTCACCTACACCACCATGCCAGCCAAAATCAAAAAGAAGTATACCACCGTCAACGTCGCCATCGTCGGACTTGGATTCGGAGCGGAGTTCATCCCCATCTATCAGCGCCATCCTCAGGCCAAATTGATTGCCATTTGCCAGCGGTCGAAGGAGAAAATGGAGGAGATTGGCGACGCTTTCGGGATCGAAAAGCGCTTCACGGACTTCATGGATCTCGTCAAGGATCCGGATGTGGACATGATCCACATCAATTCTCCCATCCCTGATCACGGCTGGCAGAGCATCGCGGCGCTCAAGGCCGGAAAGCATGTCTGCTGCACGGTTCCCATGGCCACCACCATTGAGGAGTGCAAAGAGATCGTGGAACTCGTCAAGAAGACCGGACTCAAATACATGATGGCCGAGACCGTTGTCTATGCCCGGGAGTATCTTTATATGAAGGAGTGCCTCGATAAGGGCATTCTCGGACGGCTGCAGTTCGTCCAGGCCAGCCACCAGCAGGACATGGAAGGCTGGCCAAACTACTGGCCCGGCCTGCCGCCGATGTGGTATGCCACCCACTGCGTCGGCCCCGTGTGCGCCATGGCGGGAGCGGATGCAGAATATGTCAGTTGCTTTGGCTCCGGCACGATCAGCAAGGAACTCAGCAAAAAATACGGCAGTCCGTTCGCAGTGGAGTCGGCGCACATCAAGCTCCGCAAAAGTGACGTTTCGGCGCGCATCATCCGCAGTCTGTTCGACACCGCGCGCCAGTACCGTGAGAGCATTGACGTCTATGGCGACAAGACGTCCATCGAATGGCCTCTGGTGGAGGGTCAGTCGCTCATCATGCACCGCGCCAAGCTGCCGGAAGACAAGATCCCCAAGCAGGTCAAGGCGCCGGACTACGCCAAACTGCTGCCAAAGCAGATTCAGCAGTTTACGACCAAGGGCGTGTATGACCTCGCCAAGAACTCACACCTCAGTTTCGCCCAGGGTGCCGGCCACGGCGGGAGCCATCCTCACATCACGCACGAAATCCTCACCGCGCTTTGCACGGACCGCGATCCTTTCCCCAATGCGCGCCAGTCCGCCAACTGGACTTGCGTCGGTCTCTGCGCTCACGAGTCGGCCATGAAGGGCGGCGAGATTGTCAAGCTGCCGGCCTTCACCCTCTCCTGACGCTTTCACAGCCTCACCAGCGCTTCTCTTGCCCGTTCTCCCAAAAGTTGCCCTGCTGATAGAGACCTCCAACGCCTACGCCAGGGGCCTCCTGGGCGGCGTGCAGGCCTACATCCGGGAGAACAAGCCGTGGTCCATCTACATGGCCGAACAGGGCCGTGGAGACGAGCCGCCCGACTGGTTGCGTCAGTGGAAGGGAGACGGTGCCATCGTGCGCGTCGAAAATGCGGCCATCGCCAAAGTCATCGGCGCCCTGCAGATTCCCGTGGTGGACATGAGTGCCGGGCGGCTGCTCCCCCATTTACCCTGCTGTGAGATAGACGAGGCCGCCATCGCCCGCATGGCCATGGATCACTTTCTCGAGCGCGGCTTCAAAAACTTCGCATGGTGCGGCGACCCCCGTTTTGTCTGGTCCGGAATGCGCGGGGCCGCATGGACCGCCGCACTCCATGCCGCAGGTCACAAGCTGCATGAGTATGCGCCACCGTCACCCCAGGGGCAGGATGAAGACGCGGAAATGACGGCCATCGCGCAGTGGTTGAAAAAGCTGCCCAAGCCCGTGGCCGTGCTCTGCTGCTATGACATCCGCGGACGATTCGTTCTCGATGCCTGCCGCCGCCATTCCATTCTCGTACCCGATGACGTGGCGGTGCTGGGCGTGGACAATGACGAACTGCTTTGCGCACTGGCCTGTCCGCCGCTTTCCAGCGTCATTCCCAATGCCATGCGCACCGGATATGAAGCCGCCGAACTTTTGGCAGCCATGATCGCCGGGAAGAAGATTGGCCCGGAATACCGCCTCATTCCGCCCACCGGGGTCGTCACCCGCCAGAGCACCGATGTACTCGCAGTGGAAGATGCCAACGTCGCGCGCGCCGTGCGTCATATCCGCGAGCACGCCTGCGAAGGCATCTGCGTGGACGATGTCGTGAAGGACGCCGGCCTCTCCCGCCGCCTCCTCGAGAGCCGGTTTAAGAGTCATCTGGGACGCAGTCCGCATGAGGAAATTACCCGCGTCCAGATCCTCCGCGTCAAAGAACTGCTCGCGCACACGGACCTCCCGCTCGCCGAGGTCGCCGACCGCGCCGGGTTCCGTTATGTCGAATACCTCAGCGCTGTCTTTAAGAGCAAAGTCGGGGTCCCTCCAGGCCACTACCGCAACGAGCACCGGCCAAAGAAAAAGGGGAAGTGAACGGCACACTCAGTGGAGCAGTTTCACGGGACGGCAGGCTCGCCGGGCGGTCTTTTCATCGCGATCCGGATTTTGCCGCTCCCTCACTGTCAGGGGTGAACTTCCGTTAGACCTCGCCCGGGCGGCATTGCTCCGGATCATCCAAACCAATCAAGGCCGCTCTTCCTTCCCGGAGACCGGCCCGTCGTTGTTTAAGTCCAGGGCAGAGTGGGGCGGTTGTCTCAGCCGCAGACTGCTTCTGACGAGCGTGCGGCTGAGACAGCCGCGCCACCTTTCAGAGCCCCGGCATATCCTATCCTTTTTCGATAAATTACGTATTTCCTGCGGCTTCGTTTTCCGCGGGAGAAAGTGATGGACAGTTACCTGATTTCTTCATTTCATCTGCCTCGCTGCGGGAATAATTTCGCTTTGATTGAGCGTTCCTGACACATTCCTGATTCAATCTGCCCCCGCCCCATGGAAACTGTTCCCGAATTCCGTAATGTTCTCCGCTCTCCGCTCGTGTGTTTGCTCACCTCGGGTTTCCTTCTGACGGAACCTGTTCAGGCCACAGATGCTGATGGTGACGGAATCCCCGCCTCGTGGGAGGATTTTCGCGGCACCAGGGATTCGGATCCTTCGGATGCGCTGGTTGATTTCGATGGTGATGGTCTGAACACTTATCTGGAATACCTCACTCAGGGCCGGCCATGGGGGAATTATGTGCTGCACCGCTTTCCGTGGACGGCGCTGCCGCCCTCAATACCCGCCAGCGGCCTGACCGGGGCGGAATTTCTCACCGCCAACCAGTCCGGCGAATATCTGGTGAACTGCTATGATGCCGCCGGCACGCACACGTTTCTCTGGACGCCGGTGCCGGGGGCTCCGCTCGCGACCGCAGCGTTGACCGCGATCCCTGTTCCGCTCACGATGGATGCCTACGACGGACCGCCGCTGATTAACGACTATGGGCAGCTCTTTCTCCCCAACAGCCTCGTTCCCGCGACAGGCGAAATTCGCAGCCTGCGGAACTGGAACCTGTCCCCTGTTACCATTGGCGGCACTCCGCCTCCCGGAGCAGAGGCGGCGGCATTGGCCAACAATGGTCGCATCCTGGTGGGTTGGAATGCGGCAGGCTCAAACAACGAGGTTCTCCAGAATTGGCAATTCACGGATGGCACTGCGGGTTCCGGCATCCTCACCGTTGCCCACACATCCTCTTCCAGCTTTTCCGGTGGCCTGGCGTTTGATCCGGCATCCGGCATGTGGCTTCTCGGTGCCCACAATCACTTCCCCGGTTTGGAACCCGCGGCATGGCATCTTCCTCCGGACGGACAACCGCTTTCTCTGATCGGTCAGGGCCCGCTTCCAGGGAGTAGCGTCACGGGCGGATTTATCGCCGCCGCCGGCGGCATGGCCGTGGGAATGACCGATATGTTCTCTCTCACCACGACCACGCTCGTTTTTGATGGAAGCGCCTGGCAATCGATCACGGGAGGAGTCGCAGAAACGACCAACTGGCCCATCGGCGTGAGCGACGAGGGGCTGGTCTTAGCGGAAACTACTACGCCGCCCTCCCTTCAGTTCCTCTGGAGGGGTATCGCCGTGGAGACCTCGAAGGCCCGATTGGAAATAAGCGGCAGTGGCATTTCGCTTACCGGCCTAACCGGCGCCGGCGCGCTTTATGGAATCGACTTTGGGAATGGAGCGAGTGTGCCTGAGCCAGTGGTCTTCCGGCCCGTTGCGCATCTCGCCGGTGACGGTGCTGCTGAGGAGTCCATTGGCTCGCAGCCCGACGGCGATATTGATGGCATCCCGGACATCAACGAATCCGCCGCGGGAACCAATGCGGCTCTTGCCGATAGTGATGGTGATGGGTGGGCGGACCTCTTCGAACTTGTTTTCCGCCGCAGTCCCGTCATCGCCGAAATCCCACCGCCCCACCCCGAGGTCGGCCCTGCATTGGAGGTGTACACTCCGGCCGGGCATCCACTCGCACTCACCACTCTGGCCACGCCCTGACCGCGAGTTTCCGCTCTTCTCCAACCTTTTCTCATCCCCTCCTTTTTCGTATGTTTCCTTTGGAATTTTCCCACCGACTTTGTCTGCGCGCAGGTGCTCTTTGCCTGACCGTGGTGCTGTGGCTAACGTCGCTGGTCCCGCTGCGCGCTCAGGATCAAACCGATGCCGGCGATATCGAAATCCTCCGTGCTTTTCAGGAACGGTATTACGCCTCCAAGGGATCTTTTTGGGATTGGCGGGCCTCTACTACCCTCCCAGGGACCATGTTGAACCCCACATGGCCGAACCCGAACTGGCCCGCCGAAGGGGACTACACTCAGGCTCAGCTTGATATTATCATTGATAGGGTCTTTTTCTACCTCTCTCGCTACGCCTACCA
>JANNVM010000303.1:0-3136 GCA_031414455.1 Verrucomicrobiota bacterium | reverse complement strand
CGGCGAGGTCGGTGGTCAGGTGATAGTCCGGCTTGCCCATCCACGTTTCCGAGGGCTCGTGATCGTTGAAGAGCAACGTGCGGTAGTTGTCCGCATCGGCCGCCATGAAGCCGTAGAAATGGTCGAAGCCCTCGCCGCTGGCCCAATGGTGAAAGGGTCCGCTGCCGGAAGCTTCCGGCAACGGCGTGTGATCCCACTTGCCGATGGCAAAGGTCTCAAAGCCTGCGTGCTGGAAGTGTTTGGCGATGGATTTCGCGCTCTCGGGCGGCGTGCCGTTGTAGCCGGGGAAACCCATCGCGGAGAGCGCATGGGAGCCGAGGCCGATCTTGTGCGTATTCCGGCCCGCCATCAGCGCCGCCCGCGAAGGCGAACACAAGGCCGGGGTGTGATAGTTATTGTAGCGCAGGCCATCGGCGGCCAGCGCGTCAATGTTGGGCGTCTTGATGAGGCCGCCGAAGCAGCCGTATTGGGCGAAGCCCACGTCATCGAGCAGGATCATGAAGACGTTCGGCGTTCCCGGCTTCGGCTTCACGCCTTCGGGATACCATTCCTCGGATTCCGCGTAGGATTTTCCGATTTTGCCTTTGAATTCCTGGCCGTATTTTTTGAACGACTCGGATTCAGGTTCGTTGTCCGCAGCCCGGGAGGGGGCCGCGCCGATGAACGCCAGCCCGAGGGCCAGCGTGAGCAGTGTGTGTGTGGGTTTTCGTTTCATGGTTTTGTTGTTTGAGTCGGAGCCGCTTTCTGCGGTCCGGAGATTGGGTGGAGGTGTTGCGGAGATGGCTTCACGTTTTCCGGGCCTGTCGGGCTGCGGCTGCGGCGTGGGAAGCAGCGGCATCGGCATGGAGGTGGGCGGCTTTGGCGTGAGAGGCGGCGCACTCAGCGTGCAGGAAGGTCACCTTCTCAAGCGCGAGCTCGCCGCCGCCGGAAAACGCGCACGCCCGCACGGTGTGACTGGCGGCTTCCGCGGTGAAGCTCGCCGCTTCCGCGGTGAAACTGGCGGCCTCGGCATTGAAGCTGGCGGTCTGCGCCGTGACTGCGGCATCCGCTGGCGGGGCGACCGGTGGTTTGGTTTTGGTGTCGGCTTTCATGGCAGGAAATTGCAGAGAGGGCGGCGATAATGCCCGGCGCCGCGGCGTTGCCAAACATTCGCGCGTTGACAGATAGGCCGGAATCCAGCCCATTCCGCTCGATGCTTCCTGTCCAAAAACTCTCCATCGCCGAGCAGACCGCCGGTCATGTCCGCGAGGGCATCCGCAGCGGACGCTGGCGCGGTGAACTGCCGGGCGTGCTGCTGCTGGCCAAAGCGTGCGATGTCTCCAAGGGGGCGATGCGCGACGCGCTCCACCTTCTGGAAGCCGAAGGCCTCATCAGCGCCGGCCACGCGGGCGCGCACCGCACGGTCCTCGGCACCGACGCCGCCGCACCACGCAGCGTCCTCCGCGTGGCCATCCTCCGGCACACTCCGCCAGCCACCGAGTCCGAAAACCTGCGCGAGATCCTGCACGCGGTGCAGCGCGATCTTCTGGCGGCGGGCCACACGATCGTCTTTGCCGCGAAGACGCAGACAGAGTTGAACTTTGACGTGGACCGCGTCGCCAAACTGATCGCGGCCACGCCCGCCGATGCGTGGATCGTTGAGGCCGCCCCGCGCGAAGTGCTGGATGTCTTCATAGCGCAGCCCGTGCCGGCCATCGCGCTCGGCGGACGCTGCATCGGGGCACCGATGGCGAGCGCCTACACAGACACGACCCCGGGCTTCCTGGAGGCGACGCGGCAACTCATCGCGCTCGGGCACCGGCGCATCGTGCTGGTGTGCCCGCGCTTTTGGCGGCTGCCGACCCACGGCGGCCTCGTGCGGGCCTTCACCGCGGCGCTGGCCGAAGGCGGGATCGTGGCCAGCGATTACAACGTACCCGACTACGAACCCGATGGCAGGGGCTTGCAGGTGCTCTTCGCATCGCTCTTCTCCGCCACGCCGCCCACCGCGCTCATCTTTGAAGTGGCCGAAACCGCAGTGCCGGCGTTCACCTTCCTCGCGGGCTGCGGGCTGTCGGTGCCGCGCGATGTGTCGCTGGTCTGCGCCTTTCCCGACGGCGCAGTGCAGTGGTGCGATCCGCCCCTCGCGCATCTGCTCTCGAACAACGATCACGTCGTCCGCCGCATCGTGCGCTGGGTGCGCGCCGTCTCCCGGGGCCGCGCCGACCGCGACGGCTCCGGCATCCCCGTGACCTTCGTCCCCGGCGGTACCATCGGCCTGGCGCGGAAGTAGTCATGCGTCTTCAAGTGCGCGCCCATCAGCTCGCCCATCGGTGCCGGAAAAGTAAGCCTTGAAATTAGAAGTGCCTCCTCTAATTTACGGGGTATGTGGAGCCGCGCTCATCTCACCCGCTGCAAGGCCCTCGCCCGGCAGTTTCCGGCGGTGCTCATTCTCGGACCGCGCCAGGTCGGCAAGACCACGCTGGCGCGCGCCGCGTGGCCGGCCGCGCCTTATCTCGATCTCGAAGCCCCGGGACTGCGGCAGTTGTTCAGCGATGACCCGCTGTTTCAGATCGAGCAGCGGCTGAGCCGGAAAGCAGGGGCGCTGGTCCTTGATGAAGTGCAGTGCGTGCCGGAGGTCTTCCCGGCGCTGCGCGGATTGATTGACCGCGACCGGCGGCGCTGCGGGCGCTTCGTGCTGCTCGGCTCGGCCCAGCCGGCGCTGCTGCGGCAAGTCTCGGAATCGCTCGCGGGCCGCGTTGGCATTGTGGAGCTTGATCCCCTGACGGTCGCGGAGGTCGTGCCCGGCACTCCGAAGAAAAAGTGGACCGATCTCTGGCTCCGCGGCGGGTTCCCCGATGCGCTGCGCGGCGACTTCCGTGAATGGTGGGAATTATCTCCGCACCTATCTGGAGCGAGACCTGCCGCAACTCGGGGTGCAGGCCGATCCGTTGTTTCTGCGCCGGCTGCTGACCATGCTGGCGCACGCGCAGGGCGGAATGCTCAATGCCTCCGCGCTCGGTTCGTCGCTCGGGGTCTCCTACCATACCGTCGCCCGGCACATCGACATCCTCGAACAGACGTTTCTCCTGCGCCGGCTGCCGCCGTATTTCCGCAACGTGGGCAAGCGGCTGGTGAAGGTGCCGAAAGTTTATCT
>JANNVM010000302.1:0-9370 GCA_031414455.1 Verrucomicrobiota bacterium | reverse complement strand
GGCGTATTCTGCTCCGCCGTGATCCAGTCGGCCAGCGGCTCAAGGCCCTTCTCTTTCGCGATCGTCGCACGCGTCCGGCGCTTCGGACGGTAGGGCGCGAAAATATCTTCAAGGCGTGACATCGTCTCCGCTTTGCCGATTTGCTCGCGGAGTTTGTCCGTCATCAGATTCCTCTCTTCCAAACTCTTCACAATGGCACTGCGGCGCGTGTCGAGTTCTCCCAGTTGCAGCATCCGGTCGCGGATGTTCGTGATGGCCACTTCGTCCAGTTCGCCGGTCGCTTATTTACGGTAGCGCGCGATGAACGGCACCGTGCCGCCTTCGGCAAAGAGTTGCGCCGTCGCCGCCACCTGGGCGGGACGGAGTTTCAGTTCGGCGGCGACTTTTCCAATATAGGTCTCGTTGATCATTGCTGGTAGGGGTGAGGAATGCCGCCCGTGATAACCGCCACACGCCACTGCGCAAATGACAGTGCGATTTGCGCGCGAAATTTAGTCTGCGCCGCGTGATTGACACGATGTCCCGTCATGCAGCAGCCCCTTAACGCCGCTGGGGTGATCACTCCGCATGTCGAATCCGTGCCGGTGCAGTTCGTCCAATGCTTTTGGTGCTTCAAGATCCGGAATCGTCCAGTGAACCTCCATCGCCCAGCACGTTTTCACAAGGCAAATCCCCGGCTCGCGCCGCGCCCTCACGGCGGATTTTTGCACGGACCCACTGGGAGTGGCGGGCTGAGACCGCAATTCATAGCCATGCCGAAGGCCACTCTTCCCATCGCCTCTGGAATGCGCCTTTGGCGGGGATTGCCAATGGCGGCTGCAACCCGCCACTCCCAGTGCTCAATCTCCGGACAAAAATCCACCGCGCCGCGCCGCGCAGTCTTGTGCGCGAACGGCGGCAGAGCATTGTGAACCCGGGGAGCAGCGCTTCTTGCACGGCGAAAAATAACGTGCATCGCTGTGGCATGGATTGCCGTCCGTCGCGCACGAAAAACCCTGACATCCGGCTGTAAACCTGCCCGGATGTTTCCCGTCCGTTGTGCGAAATCCTGCGCGAGTGGATCAACGGGTGGGAGCCGGATCTCACGGAATCCATCAAGTGGAACATGCTCTGCTTTTCGGGACGGAAGCTGGTGTGTGCGCTCGGCGCCTTCCGGAAATGGGCCGGACTCACATTTTTTCGAGGCATGGAGCTTCAGGAGTTGATGGCATTGGGAGATCAGGGAGTGGAGAACGCCTCCATTAGAACGCTGCGTTTCACAGAAATTGAAGCGCTGGATCGCGGTGCCGTGCGCCGGCTGCTGCGGGCGGCGGTGAGGTTTGATGAATGTGTGCCGCCGCCGCGGCCGCTGCGGAGCGGGCCGCGACCACTGCCGCCGGTGCCGCCGCCGCTCGCTGCGGCGCTGAAGAAGAACCGTGCTGCCCGGGAGTTTTTTGCAACGCTCAAGCCGACCTGCCAGCGTGAGTATCTCGTATGGGCCGGCATGGCGAAACGCCCTGAAACACAACAGCGGCGCCTCAGAGAAACCATTGCGGCACTCGCCGCCGGGCGGAAATGGGCGCAGCGGAAGATGTGAGCCTCTAAACGTGGTCCCCTCCGTGTTTATCAACCACATGCCTGTCGGCGCAGTAATCCGTTGTCGCCCCCGGCCGATTGTGCCTGACTTCCCGCTGGATGGCCCGTCACAACAAACAGCCTCAACACGGGACGCGACTTACGGGCCGCGGGGCCGGGCTGTTGCTGCTTTCCCTCGCGGTCACCGTCACGGGCGCACTGATGCCGGAACCGAATGCCGTGAGGATTGGGCTTCTGGGCATGCTCCTGCTGCCCCTGACGTGGCCCCTCGCGAGGCGAAACCTCCGTTCTCTGCGTGTGGAACGGCGGCTGCCGGAGACGTGTTTTGCCGGCCAATTGTTTTCCATGGAACTTGGGCTGGTAAACGGGAAGCCGCGCCTCGACAGCGTGGCCGTGGAACTGGATGACGCCGTTGCCGGCCCCGCCGAACGCGGCCTTACCGCACCCTGGGTGCGCAGCGGAGGCGGCAAAGTGTCCCGCACCCTAACCACCCGTCTGCTGCGGCGCGGCGTATCGCACCGCCTGCGCAGCATGATCTCCTCCACGTTTCCACTTGGACTCTGGCGCAGCCGCCAGGAACTGCGCGATACCGTTGAAGTCACCGTTTATCCGAGACCCGTCACACCACGCGCGCTCGAAGAACCGGCGGACTCCGCCATGATAGACACCGACGAGGCCGAGAGCACGCACCGCGACTGGATGGGCGACTTTCACGGCGTGCGTGCCTTTCAGCCCGGTGACCGCCTTAAGCTCATCCACTGGGCCAGCACGGCGCGCAGCGGCGGCGCGCTCATGGTTAGGCAATTCGACCGCCCGCTGCCGGAGAAGTATTTCGTCGTCTTTCACAGCATTTTTCCCGGGAAGCAAACCGGCGAGCGCGGGGATGCCTTCGAGAGTGCCATGGAACTGCTCTGCGGCCTGCTCCTGCACTGCCGCGACCAAAGTATTCCCATGGACCTGGTCGCCTCGTTTGAAGACTGGCGCTGTATTCCCGTCACCACCCCGCAGCAGATCGAAGACGCGCTCTACCTTCTCGCCGCCGCCCGCCGGAATGGCGAACGCGATGCCGCCAGCCTGCTGCGTGCCCTCGCCACCGTGGAGCGCCACACCCGCGTCTTCATTCTGAGCGATGTATCCGTAAAAGACTGGGAGCCGCTCCTCCCGGAGTTTCCGTTCTCCATCACCTGTCTCAGCGTCTCCGACCTCCGCATCAAGCGCCCGGGCGTCTTCAGAAATTTGAAACCTGACGTCTGAAGGATGAAAGGAAACGCCCCGTCCCACCGCCAGCCGACTTCTCTCATCCTTTAGCCTTAATCGTTCAGCATTTCCTCCCCATGCGCTTCGCCATTGTCATCTACTGCTTCTTCCTCGCACTTGAGGCGGGACTGGCATGGGTGATTTCAGGGAACGCCTTTCTCGCTGCCGCGGTGACGTGCGGGATGCTGTTTTATGCCTCCGTTTGGAAACTCGGGGGGCCGTGGGGTGAAATTGTGAGAGCGCTGGCCGCCGGACTCATCGCCGTAGCAGGACCGCTTTACTACCGGGCCGCGCCGCTGCCGACGGTCCTGTGTTTCCTCACCCTGCCGCACCTGCTGGCGGCGACGCAGTGTTTTTGGGAAATCTCTCTGGGGAAAGATCCCGCACCGCAAAACGTGCGGATGCGCACGGTCGTTTTCACTGTCGCGTTTTATGCGGCAATGGGCCTCGTGTTCGTCCTGCTGCGCGGGGCGGAGCCGAACGTGAGCGTGTGGATTACCACACCGCTGGCGATTCTTGTGCTCATCGCCGCGCTGCCCGCATGGGATCTTGCGCGCGTCACCCGCCTGAAACCCGCGCGCGCCAAACATGCCGCGCCGTCGGGAGTGGTCATCCGCCGCATTCTTCTCGTGTGCCTGGTGCTCGGCATGATCGCGGCACTCTTTAGCGGGGTGCTTCCGGCGGCGGCGGAAAAACTCTGCGCCATTTCGCCACGGTGGCGGGCGAAAGTGGACACGCCGGAAAAGCCGGCCCCGCATCCGCCGCAGCCACCCGCCGCAAATGATGGCGAAGCAAATCGTCCTGGTATGGACAGTTCCGCGCTCACCGGCCGGCATGAGTTGCCGCAGAAATCCAACATTCAGGCCAGCGGTGCCGTGCAACTCCATTTGCGGCCGCATGACCGCTCAATTGCCGGACAGATGGTCGCAGGGCCCGTCTATGTACGCAGTCACGCTTTCGATGCATGGAAAGACGGCGCATGGGAATCCTCTGTGCGCGGCGGCCAATGGCTCACGGACAAAACCGACGGCTCCGGGGATGGACTAATCATGCTGACGAAGAAAGCGCCGCCTGCTGTCGTCGCTCATACTGTCTTTCTCAATAATGCCGATGGCTCATCGCTGCCCGCGCTTCAGGGTGTCACCGCGTGGAAATTGCCGGCGGTCTATTCCCTGCCCGGTGATCGCTATCAAATGCAGACCGCCGGCAATATCCGCTATGATGCCGTCTCCGCTCCCGTCATCTGGGACCTGCTTCCGGACTCCGCCGCGCTCCGCACGGGCAATAGTGGCAATCCCGCGCATCTCCTCATCTCCGAAAGCAAACTCATTCAGAACATCATCTTCGCAGAGCCTTCGCTGCGGCCTGAAAGCAGCGGCACGCTGGCCTCACAAATCACCGGCATCCGGCAATGGATGGCGGCCAATGTCCGCTACAGCAACGTGATGAAGGGCCACCCCAGCCTGCCCCCGCTCGACAATTTCCTCGCCGGCGAACGTCAGGGCTATTGCGACTTTTATGCGAGTGCCGGCGCGCTCATGCTGCGGCTCTACAAAGTGCCCACGCGCGTCGCCTACGGCTTTGCCGGTAACGACTACAATGCGGAAACCGGCGTCTTCACCTTCACTGACGAGACCGCCCATGCATGGACCGAGATCTTTGTTGAGGGATACGGCTGGACAGTGTGCGACTTCACGCCGCCCGCCAATATCGGCGGCCACAATACGCCGCAGGAAAAGGAGAAGCAGTCATTTTCGGAAAAGGACTACGAGGATCAGCAGCAAAAAGGACCGGAGGAGCCTGACACAAAAAAACCGGAGGAGTTTTCGCTGACGGCATGGTGGGACAGCATGGTGGAGAAACTGCTCGCCATGAATCCGCTGGAGTTGACGAAACAGGGCGTGATGTGGCTGGCGCTGGCCGCGGTGGTGCTCTTTTCATTGCGCTGGCTGCGGCGGAAGAAACCGAAGGCAGGCGAAGATACTTTCGCCGCGGACGAAAAGCAGCCGGCTTACTTCGCGGAGTTTGTCCGCGTTTTCCAGGCCGCCGGCTGTGTGCGCGCGGGCGGCATCACGCCGCGCGAATACCTTGCCGCCGTGCAGCGCCGCGGGCTCGCCGGCCCGGAGTTCACCCCCATGATTCACTATCACTACGAACGCCGCTACCGGGATTCCGGCCGCGACCGTGACCAGGAGGCGGATTATCTCACGCTGGTGCGCGCCGCGGAGCAGCGCCTTCAGCAATCCCAAACCCGTTCATGAAGATAGACATCGTCACCATTTTTCCGGAAATGTGCCTCGCTCCGCTCGGTGTCAGCATCATGGGCCGCGCGCAGGAAAAGGGCCTGCTGCAACTCGCCGTTCACGACCTCCGGCAGTGGAGCACCGATAAACACCGCCGGGTGGATGACACGCCGTTCGGCGGTGGTCAGGGCATGGTGATGACCTGCCCGCCGCTCTTCGCCGCCGTCGAAGCCCTGCGCACCGAACATTCCCGCGTCGTACTCATGACCCCGCAGGGCCGCCGTTTGGATCAGGCGCTCGTCACCTCGTTCACTGCATGCCCGCACCTCATCATTCTCTGCGGTCACTACGAAGGCATCGACCACCGCGTCGTCGAAGCGCTGGTGGATGACGAAATCTCGATCGGCGACTACATTCTTACTAACGGTGCCATCGCCGCCAACATCTTCGTGGATGCGGTCGTCCGGTTGCTGCCCGGCGCGCTTGGCGACGAACGCTCCGCCGCAGAGGATTCGTTCAGCGAGGGACTCATCGAAGCCCCGTGTTACACCAGGCCGGTGGACTTTCGCGGCATGAAGGTTCCAGAGGTGCTCTTCGGTGGTCACCATGCAAAGATCACTGCCTGGAAGAAATCAGAAGGCGTCCGCCGCACCAGGGAATGCCGCCCGGATTTGCTTGCAGAATAGCCGCCGTCCCGGGACATCCCTGAAGTGATATTGCTCATGGCGTTCCCCCTGCCCTGTGAAGAATCCCGGGCAGGGGCGAGTAGCGGGGGAGGCGCCCGTCCGATCCGTTACTTCCCGTCCGGCGGGAGAGGAGGCGGCATGGGCGGCGGGCCTCCGGCCGGCGGGGCATGAGGCGGCTGAAACGACGGCGGCTGGTAAGCCGGTGCCGGCGGAGATGGCGGCGGACTCCATGCCCCGCTGGAGTTGAAGGCTACCAATTCCCTGGCGGCTTTTCGCCTCGCGAGAAAGCGCGGCAGGAATTTGAGCAGCGCCAGGGCCACAATGATGACGAGGCCCCAGGGGATGTGATAACTCAGCGGCTTCTTCAACTCGCTTTCCTTGATTCCGAGGAGCGCCGCGGCCTGGGCATTGGTCACCGGATAGGGGACATCGTGCATTTTGTTATACACCGTGTAGCGCCCGCTCCAGCTCCAGATATCCAGCCAGAAAAGTCCAAAGTGCTGGTAGTGAAACCCCACGGTATCGACCCCCAGCGCCTCAAAGGGGGTGCGCACCTCCGCCGGCTGCGCTGCGAGCGTGCCCGCTTTGACAGGCCCCACCTCGGAATTCGCCGGCCCGAACGTATAGAGCTTCGGAACCCGCTTCGCCTGTGCCTGTCCCGCCCCGAGGAGGAGCGCGGCGAATCCAAGGATCAGCAGGCGTGGAAAATTACGGCAGGAATAGTTCATGGTATGCGCGGTGAGGCAGGAAAAGATAGGAGCCGCATGAAAAGTGCTGGCTTGGCCGGGAAATGGCAACATGAAAGGCGCGGAAAACTTGCATTCACCGCAACGCTCCGTCTTACTGCGGGCGAATTCTCCACTCCCCCATGGTCTCCATCACGATTCGGCACCTCAGCAAGAGCTTCGGCTCCACGGCGGTGTTGCGCGACATTGACCTGAAAGTCGAATCCGGCGAGATGTTCTTCCTCCTCGGACCGAGCGGATGCGGGAAAACCACCCTGCTCCGCCACATCGCGGGATTCTATCAGCAGGACAGTGGACACATTCTGTTCGACGCCCGTGACATGTCAGGGGTGCCGGCGCACCAGCGGAATACCGCGATGATGTTTCAAAGCTACGCCCTGTGGCCGCACCTCACCGTGGCGCAGAATGTCGCCTTCGGCCTTGAGGAGCGGAAACTGCCAAAGCCGGAAATCACCCATCGCGTCCAGGAGGCGCTCGACATGGTGCAAATGGGATCGCTGGGGCCGCGAAAGATCAATCAGCTCAGCGGCGGCCAGCAGCAGCGGGTCGCCCTGGCACGATCCCTCGCCGTGAGGCCGGATTGTTTGCTGCTCGACGAACCACTCTCGAATCTCGACGCGAAACTCCGCCTCGAAATGCGCGGGGAGATCCGCCGCATCTGCAAGAAGTTCAAGCTCACGGCCATCTATGTGACGCACGACCAAAAGGAGGCGCTGCACCTCGCCGACCGCATGGCCATCATGGAAAAGGGTGTACTCAGTCAGGTCGGCACGCCGCGGGAAATCTACCGCAGCCCGGTGAGCGCCGGCGTCGCATCGTTTATTGGAGAAGCCGATTTTCTGTCAGGGACATACGGCACCCTGAACAGCCGCGGCTTCTCCACCGTGCAGACCGCGCACGGTGAATGGTGGGGCCGGGTCACGGATGCGTCATGGCAGCCGGCGGCGGGAGAGAAGGTGCAACTGTGTGTGCGGCCGGAGTCGCTCCGCTTCGTCGAGCGCGCCGAAAAGATTAACGGAATCACCGGAAGTGTCAGCGAGGCGATCTACCTTGGCGAACTGGCGCAATATTCCGTGAAGGACAGCGCCGGCCTGGAATTCCGCGTCGCCGAATTGAATCCGGCTGGGTTGCACGAATCCGACGGAACATGTCACCTCACCGCCGCGCCGGAGGATGTGATGATTCTGCGCCCGTAATGCCATGACGCGCTATCTCATCGTTCTCTTTGCCATGGCTGCGGTGATCGCCGCCCCGATGATCCTGCGCCCGGCGGCCAGCGTGCGCACTGAAGACTACGCGGAGCGTGACCGGCTCGTCATCATCACGCCGCATGTGGAAACACTGCGTTATGAAATCGAGCGCGGGTTTTCCAACTGGATGCAGGAAAAGCACCAGCGCCGCGTGGTGATAGACTGGCGCGTGCCCGGCGGCACCTCGGACATCATCAAAATCGTGAACTCGGAATTCAAAGCCGCAGAGGAGTTGAAGAAGGGCGGCGGCATCGGGCTTGATCTGATGTTCGGCGGCGGCCCGATCGATTATTCCGGCCTGAAAAAGAGCGGCTCCATCGTCCCTTCGGATGCGTCAGGGAAGTATGGACCCGCCGCGGTGAAGGCAGCGCATCCCGACTGGTTCACCGAAGCGGCCATTCCCGCCAAAGTCTCCGGCCAGGAATACTATGACCAGGAACTGGCATGGGTCGGGACCTGCCTCTCGGCCTTTGGTATTTGCTGGAACAAAGAGAATCTGGAGCGCCGCGGTTTGAAGCCTCCGCTGAACTGGATCGAACTCACCAACCCAATCTTTGAAAACCAGATTGCCGTATCGGATCCGACAAAAAGCGGCACCGTGGCCGCAATGTTCGAGTGCATCGTGCAGTTGAACATCGCGAGGGAGGTTGATGCTGAGAAGAAACTGGAGGTGATCTCTCTGCCATCCATCGCACCGGCCAGTCCCAAAGCTCTCGCCGAAGGCTGGAAATATGGGCTTCGCCAAATCCGGGCCATTGGTGCCAATGCCCGTTATTGGACGGACAGCTCCACCAAAATCCCTCTCGATGTCGCGGAGGGGGAGGCCCTCATGGGCATGTGCGTGGACTTCTACGGACGAAATCTCATCGAACGGCTCAGCAAGGTGAACGGCGAGAGCCGCCTCGGTTTTATCGCGCCGCGCGGCGGCACGACAATCAGCCCGCAGCCCATTGCGATGTTTCGCGGCGCTCCGAATCCGGAACTGGCCACGCGCTTCATTGAATTCATCCTCTCGCCGGAAGGCCAGAAGCTGTGGGGACTCAAAGCCGGTGTGCCTGGCGGCCCGGAAAAAATGGCCCTGCGCAACATGCCGCTGCGACGCGACTATTATACGGAAGCCAATCTGGCGCTCGCCGCCGACCCCGAACTCCGCCCGCTCGAACCCGGCGAGGCCTTCATCTACGAACCCGCCTACACCGCCGAACTCTTCCCCTCCCTCCGCTTCCTCATCCGCGCCATGTGCATTGACCCGCATATCGAACTCAAGGAAGCCTGGCACGCGCTCATCGAAAACGGATTCCCTGGCAAGGCCACGAATGCCTTCCTCGAACTGCCGCCAGCGACAAGCTACGCCGCCGTGAAGGAGAAACTCGCGCCACTGCTCAAATCCAAAGATGCAGTGGCCATCGCGAAGATGGCCCGCGAGTTGTCAGAGCAGTTTCGCGCCAGCTACATCAAGGCGCGCGATCTGGCGCGGCAGAGGAAGTAACCCTCCGCCGCAGCACCGACCACACCATGCCGCCGCCGCCGACGGCGAAGAGCATCGGCCACCACAGCGTGTAAATGGCGGCTTTGGTGTAATGTTCCAGCACCGCTTCGTCCGGCGCCGCGGG
>JANNVM010000301.1:0-5566 GCA_031414455.1 Verrucomicrobiota bacterium | reverse complement strand
CAAAATCAATGTCGTCCCAGCCAAACGCGGCGGTGACTCTGTCCCACAGGCCCTCGGGCCGGATGGACAGCGGCTTCAGCGGAAACGGCGGCTGCAGCATGATGACGGTGTAGCGGTGGTGCTGTGTGCTCCGGTTTTTCCCCGATCCCGACTGCGTTTGATAGTGATATCCGAAAATAGTTAGGTCGCAGGATTGCCATTGGCCGGTCATGAAATTCTCCCCGTACCGGCCCGAGCCGCGCCGGAAGAGATCGAAACCCGGAAACTGATCATCCACATCGCGGCGGCGAGCCTCATCGAACTGCAGTCCGCGCTCCGCGGCCCAGGCTCGCAACATTTCCCGGCGCGCCCTGGCTTGTTTGTGCGCGACCACGCCGAAAACAATGATCAGGACGATGAAGAGCGGGATGATGATCTCCATGAGCGGAAACGGAATCAGGGTGAAGGCAGCGGGCGCGTGGTGCGGTATTCCATTTGCGTGAGGCTTACGCCTTTCTGCGCGAGCAAATCAATGAGGCTGCCGCGGCCCGCGAGGTGACCGGCACCGATGAGCACCATGACCGTCTCGGTGCCGTCGAGGTATTTCTCAATGACCGGCAGCCACTCGGCATTGCGCTCATCGAACATAAGTTTCTGCAGCGGGTTGACGGTGCGCAGGGATTCGTCCCGCAGCGCCGCGAGCAGCGCCGCGTCCCCTTCTCTCCATGCGCTGGTGCGCCGCTCGCGTTGCGAGTCATAATCCCGGTCCTCCTCAATGGCTTGGAGAATCATCTGCTCCTGGACCGCGGGTTCTACCCGATCGAAGAACGAAAGCTGATGTTCCGGTGACGCGAGGCCTTCATTGCGGCGGTCACCCAGTTTTGCGGTGAAGTGCCGCTCGATGCCCAGCGTCCGGCGATAGCCGCAGCGCGCCTCCGCGGAGGCGGTGATCGCCAGCGCAGCCATCCATGGTTTCATCGGCTGCAGTTTCTCCATGCTGAGGCCGCCGGTTTGACTCCATGATTCAAGCGCGGCCAGCGTCTTTGGGGATACCACGTCAGGCAGTCGTTTTCCGTCAGACAGACTGCCGGACTGGAGCATGTGTTCGCGCAGCTTCCGCCCGGTCTCCTCACTCTGAGCCAGCTCGGTGACAATGACTTTGGATTCCGCAAAAGCCGTCTCGCAGGGAGCCGGCAGCGGATAGTCGCTCTCGCGCATGGTGTGGATGGAACCGCAGAGCCAGACGGTGGCTTTGCCGCCGTGCGCCTTCCAGACCATGCAGCGTGTGACGCGCTCCGGTCCTCTTTCCACCGCAGCGGACGGCGGAGGAGGACTGCCTTCGCGGGAACGTTGCCAGAGCAGGGCCGCCCCTGACAAAACGATGAGGACAAGTCCGGCGACGAGGGCTTTCATGCTTGCGCAGGTGTCGCGAGCGGCGGGAGCGGGCAATCAATAGTGTCGGCAATGGCGCGCAGCATTTCGGCTTCTTCGCTGGTGATGTGGCCGTCCTGAGTGGCAACCGCGGCGCAGGACATAAGCAGTTGTTTTTTCATCAGCAGACTGGCAGCGTCGAACTTCTCCAGCGCCGCGCCAACTTCGTCCAACGATGCCGGTCGCGGCTGCAGTGTGACACGAACACCGTGCTCCGCGAGCAGACGCTGACCGGTTCCCAGTGCCACCGCCGCCTGCTCCGGTGTGCGCGCGCCGACGCCACTGACCGCGGACAGCAGTGCTTCGAGTTCCGGCAGCAATTGCTGAAAACTGCGATAGCGCTGCTTCGCCGGCGCAGTGACGTGAAACCAGCGGTCAAGATGCCTCCGCAGTACGCGCTGGAGTGTGAACTCGAAGAGATCCATGTGCTGATCGCTCGCAATGAGTGCATCGAGGATGCCGGTGAAGCGCTGATACTCATCCGGAGTGAGACGCCGCAGTGCGGGAATGGCGAGATCAATGAGCGCGATGGCATTGGTGCTGTGCCATGCTTCGACGTGCGCCGCGGTCTGCCGTGCCGCATGGAAGGTCTGTTCGTCCACGAGTTTTGCCAGGACCGCCGCCTCCGCGCTTTCATCGCCGGAGATGAGCAGGCCGAAAATGATCGCCTGAGCGCCAGGGGGATCGTGAAGGAGGTCGAGCAGTTCCTGCGGCAGAGCCTCGCGCAGACGGGCGGCCTTTTCCATATCAGTGGCGCTGACCTGGCCAACGCGGTCCACGACGTCCTGCGGCGTGGCGGTAATCACCGCGGCAGCCACCTGCCACGGCGACGGCTTGGCAGGACGGTATTTCGCCTGAGGACGATCCGGTGACGGACGGGCTGTGGAAACGTCCACAAATTCTCCGTTCCACTCCGGCAGGATGGCTTTGATGCGATCCTTCAGCGGCGGGTGCGAGGCGAAGAGTGAGGTCACGCTGTTGACGATATTGCCGAACATCATGTGGCTGGCCTCCTCGGCATTGGCGCTCTTCAAACGTGAGCCGTGGGCGGCGCCGCCAATCTTCATCAGTGCGCCGGCGATTCCGTTCGGGTTCCGCGTGAACTGCACGGCGGAAGCATCGGCGAGGAATTCCCGCTGGCGGGATACGGCGCTTTTAATGACCCGCCCGAGCAGCACGCCGGCATAACCGATCACATAGAGCGCTCCGCCCAGCGCAAGAAGCGGCAACTGCGGGCTGTTCTTTTCACCGCCGCGCATTCTGGCCGCCACGCGGAAGATGCCGCCGCCGATGATTGCGATAACAAGAATTCCGTAAACCACGCCGATGAGCCGGAGGTTCAGTTTCATGTCGCCATTGAGGATGTGGCTGAACTCGTGCGCGATGACGCCCTGAAGTTCGTCGCGGTTGAGTGCCGTCATGCAGCCGCGCGTCACGCCGATCACAGCGTTAGACGTATTGTGACCGGCGGCGAAGGCATTGATGCCGTCTTCGCCGTCCATCACCCACACCTGCGGCACCGGCACGCCGCTGGCGATGGACATTTCCTCCACGATATTGAGCAGCTTGCGTTCATCAGGATCGCGCGTGCTGTGGTCCAACTGCCGCCCGCCGAGATCACGCGCCACCGCCGCGCCGCCGCCGGAGAGCTGGAGGATTTTAAACCCACTGCCCGCACCGATGATGCCGCACGCGGCGGCTGCGCTCAGTGTCAGCGACGGTGCCCACACCTCCGTCCCCCAGAACGTGAGCGCGCCGTGGAGAAAATAGGTGAGCGCAATGATGACGAGCACGGCGCCGAGAAACAGCAGCAGCAGGAGGCGCGTGCGCCCGCGAGCCTGTTCCTGCTGGCGAAAGAAATCGGCCATGAGTGTGGAGCTGGGTTGGCGAAGATTTGAACAGAAGTGACGGAGATAGCAGAGAAGCAGCCGGGTTCAGAAACAAACGTCAGAATCCGGGAGTCACGCCATTCCGGGCCTCTGTTTTCTCTGTTTCCTCCTGTTGAAAATCGCCTTCATCCGGCGGCTCAGAAAGAAACCTTGACCACCTCGCGCTCGGTCTCGTTTTTCACCTCGAACAATTGGGCGGCGGAGAAGTTGAACATGCCGGCGATGATGCTGCTGGGGAACATCTCGCGGCGGTTATTGTAGTCCATCACGTTGTCGTTGTAGGCCTGGCGGGCAAAGGAAATGCGGTTCTCCGTGCTCGTGAGCTCCTCGGTGAGTTGCATCATGTTCGCGTTCGCCTTGAGGTCGGGATAGGCTTCCTGGAGCATCATGAATTTCGTCATCACCTGGCCCAGCCCGGCTTCCGCGGAATTCAATCCCTGCACCGCCTGCGCGTCGGCGGGATTCGCCGCGACCGCGCCGCGCGCCGTGTTCGCCGCGTTCCGCGCCGCGATCACCGCCTCCAGCGTTCCGGCTTCGTGTTTCATGTAGCCCTTGGCGGTCTCCACGAGATTGGGAATGAGATCGTAGCGGCGCTTCAACTGCACATCTATCTGCGCAAAACCGTTCTTATACTTGTTCCGTGAGCCGACGAGTCCGTTATAAAGAGCGACGATCCAGAGCAGCAAAATCAGCCCGATGCCCGCGATAACCGCGAGCGTGATCCACATCGCGGAGTTGGCAACAATGAGAGGTACAGTGAACATGAAAGGAGTAGGGTGGTTGGTTGAGAAGTGGCGCGACTGTAGCAGGATGTGGCGAACCGTAAATATTTTCTCTCATCTGTCCGCTACAATTTCCGGGAGGGCATTCTCCCGTCCGGCACGGGACCCACCCCGGGGGGGCGGCAGCCATGAATGCCGCTGATGGCTGAGGATTCAAAAAACCGGTGGACACGCCCGCAGCGTGATCTTACCGCGGCCCTTCCCCTTATAAAAATCGAGCACATACCAGCACAAAAATGAGCCAGGCAGACTTTGGATTGATCGGACTCGCCGTCATGGGCCAGAACCTTGTCCTCAACGTGGAGAGCCGCGGATTTACCGTTGCGGTCTATAACCGCACCACCAGCGTGACCGACAAATTTGTCGCCGAACATCCTGGCAAAAAACTCATCGGCAGCGCCACGCTGGTCGATTTCGTCAAAAGCCTGAAGCGCCCGCGGAAGATCCAGATCATGGTGAAGGCCGGCGGACCGGTGGATGCCGTCATCGAGCAGCTCATTCCGCTGCTGGAGGAAGGGGACATCATCATTGATGGCGGCAACAGCCTCTACACTGACACCGAGCGGCGCGACGCTTACCTCTCCGAAAAGAAACTCCGTTTCATCGGTGCCGGCGTCAGCGGCGGCGAAGAGGGCGCCCGGAAAGGCCCCAGCATCATGCCCGGCGGCCCTGCCAGCACATGGGAGGTGATGAAGCCCATCTTTGAAAGCATCGCCGCCAAAGTGGACGGCGAGCCCTGTGTGATTCACATCGGTCCCGGCGGCGCGGGCCACTATGTAAAGATGATCCACAACGGCATCGAATACGGCGACATGCAGCTCATCTGCGAAGCCTACAACATCTTCAAGCACGCGGGCTTCACGACGGACGAAATGGCCAAAGTCTTTAACGACTGGAACGACGGCGCGCTGCAAAGCTACCTCATTCAAATCACTGGCAAGGCTCTCGAACAGAAAGACCCCGAGACCGGCAAGCCCATCGTGGAACTGATTCAGGACAAGGCCGGCCAGAAAGGCACCGGTCAGTGGACGCTGCTCAATGCCGCGGAAAATGCGGTCGTCATCTCCACCATCAACGCCGCCGTGGAGGCCCGCATTCTTTCCTCGATGAAGAAAGCCCGTGTCGCCGCGAGCACCGAACTCACCGGCCCGGCGGTCAATATCACCACCGCCAAAGCAGACCTCGTTCAGAAAGTTCACGACGCCCTCTACGCCAGCAAGATCATCAGCTATGCGCAGGGCCTCGACCTCATCAAAACGATGGGTGAAAAGAAACAGTGGGGACTCGACCTCGGTCGCATCGCCGCCATCTGGCGCGGCGGCTGCATCATCCGCGCCCGCTTCCTCAATCGCATCACCGATGCCTACCGCAGCAATCCGGGCCTGACGAATCTGATGCTCGATCCGTTCTTCAAAGACCTGCTCAGCAAAACCCAGCAAAACTGGCGCGAAGTCGTCTCCATCGCCACGCTCAACGGCATCCCCT
>JANNVM010000300.1:0-5551 GCA_031414455.1 Verrucomicrobiota bacterium | reverse complement strand
GAGCACAACTATCGAGCCAGCACGGGCAGGCTGTCGCCATGCCCGCGCTACATTGCGCTCGCCCTCACCCTGCTCACCACCTCCGCCCGGGCCGCGCTCCGCATCTTCCCGGACAAAATCATCCTCGAATCCACCGCGGCTCGCCAGTCCATCGTCATTCAGCAAGTCACGCCGGACGGCCTCACGCTCGACGTCACGGCTTCCGCCTCCCTCATTCTCCCCGCCGATACTCCCGCGGATTACGATGCGAACACCTTCACCTTCTTCCCGCTTAAAGACGGCGACGGCTCTGCCGAAATCACTGCCGCGGGCGAGACCGTTTCTCTCCCCATCGCCGTGAAAAACGCGGCCACAGCGCGCACCGTTTCCTTCCGGCTTGATGTCGCGCCGGTCTTTATGCGCCTGGGCTGCAACACAGGATCGTGCCACGGCTCCGCACGCGGGCAGGATGGGTTCCGGCTTTCGCTCTTCGGCTATGATCCGGCGGGTGATTACTTCCGTATCACGCGCGAGTACGTCGGACGCCGCATCGATCTCGCGGTTCCGGAGCAATCGCTGATGCTGGAGAAGGCCACCGGCGCAGTGACTCACACGGGCGGCGAACTGCTCAAGCCTGACAACCCTCATTACAAGACTCTGCGTGACTGGATCGCCGCCGGTGCGCCGGACGATCCGGAAGGCACACCCGTCGCCAGAGGCATTCGGGTGCTGCCTGAGAAGATCGTTATGCGCGCCGTGGCGGGGACTTCCAGTCCCCCGGGCGCTGCCGAAAAAGCGGGTGGACAGGATGTCCACGCTACGACCCGCCATCGCACCGTCGTGCTCGCCGACTACAGCGACGGTTCCGTGCGCGACATCACGGAACTCGCGCTGTTTCTGACAAACAACGAAGGCGTGCTCGGCGCCGGCAAAGACGGCAGCGTCACGGCGCGGGCGTCAGGCGGCGCGTGGATTTTTGCGCGCTTCGACAAATTCACCGCAGGCAGCGAAGTCATCGTGCTGCCGGAGCGTCAGGATTTGCAGTGGCCGAACAATGTGCAGCCGGCAAACTACATTGACGAAGCAGTGTTCGCGCGGCTGCGGCAGTTGCAGATCCCGCCGTCACCGCACGCGGATGATGCATCTTTTCTCCGCCGCGCCCGGCTTGACCTCACCGCGCTGCCGCCGTCGGAGGAGGAGTTGAAGGCCTATCTTGAGGACGGCGCAGCAGACAAACGCGCGAAGCTCATAGACAAGCTACTGGCTTCCGGGGAATTCACTGACGTGTGGACAATGAAGTGGGCGGAGGTGCTTCAGGTGCGCGCGAACAACAACAACAACAACGCCGAAGGCGGCCGCCCCCGGAAGGCGGCGTTCCGTTATCATCAGTGGCTGCGCAGTCAGATCGCGGCGAACCGGCCCTTCAATGAACTCGTGGCTGATTTGCTGCGCGGCGAAGGCAGTAACCTCGCAGACCCGACGTCCAACTATTACACTACCGCGTTCGGTCAGCCGCGGAAGCCGATGGAGCGGGCGGAGGACACGGCGCAGTTGTTTCTCGGCACGCGCATCCAGTGCGCGCAGTGCCACAATCATCCGTTCGACCGCTGGACGATGGACGACTATTACGGCTTCAGCGCGTTCTTCAGCGGCGTCAGCACCAAGCGCGGCGCGATGCCGACCGAGGCTTACATTTATAACAACAACGAGAAGACGACTGCCGAACATCCCGTGGATGGCCGCCAGGTTTCGCCGAAGTTCCTTGGCGGTGACGCGCCGGCGGTGGAAGGTAAAGACCCGCGGCACTTCCTCGCGGACTGGATGACGTCGCCGGAGAATCATCGCTTCGCCCGCAACGTGGCCAATCGTGCATGGGCTCACTTTTTCGGACGCGGCATCATTGAGCCGGTGGACGACGGGCGCATTTCCAATCCGCCGAGCAACGAGGCGCTGCTGGCCTCCCTGGCGCAAAGGCTCGTGGAATCGAAGTTCGACGTGCGCGCGCTCGTGCGCGATATCTGCAACAGCACGACCTATCAACTCAGCAGCAGCACCGCGCCCGGCAATGAAAGCGACGACCGGTATTTCAGTCACTCCATGGTGCGCCGGCTCCAGGCGGAAGTGCTGGCCGACACTATCGGGGCCGTGACCGGCGCGCCCGCCACATTCAACGGCCAGCCGCAGGGCACCCGCGCCGTGCAGATTTTCGACGGCGGAGCGGACCGGGATTATTTCCTCAAGCAGTTCGGCGCGAGCAAACGCGAGACTGTCTGCGCCTGCGAAGTCCGCATGGAACCGACGCTGACGCAGACGCTGCACCTGATTAACGGCAACACCATGGAGACCGCCCTTCAGCGCAGCCCCGTCCTCACGAAGCTAATGACCGAAGGCCCGTCGCCCGAGGAAGGCGTCAAGGCGCTGTATCGCCGCGCGTTAAGCCGCGAGCCGACCGGCTACGAACTGGCCAGATTCGCCGAGCGCGCCAAGCAGCGCGATCTGAATGACAAACAGCAGGTCAGGAGATTCTACGAGGACGTGCTCTGGGCGCTGCTGAACTCGACGGAATTTGCGTTTAATCACTGAGCCGATTCGTCATGCACATTCACTCGACTATTCAATGCCTCTCTGAACCGCGCAGCGGTTCAGAGGCTCACACGACTATTAGCACCATGCGCCGCATCATTCCGATCCTCCTCCTCACCGCCGCCGTCTCGCACGCTGTGCCGACGTATAACGACGACATCCTTCCCGTCTTCAAAGACAACTGCACCGGCTGCCATAATCCCGACAAGCTCAAAGCCGATCTCGACCTCACGACCTACGCAGCGATGATGAAAGGCGGGAGCAGCGGCGAGGCGATCAAGGCGGGCGCGCCGGATACGAGTCTGCTCTATCGCGTGACGATGCACACGGAGGAGCCGGAGATGCCGCCGAAGAAGCCGAAACTGGAGGAGGCGCAGTTGGCGCTCATCAAGGAATGGATCGCGGGCGGCGCGCTGGAGTCGAAAGGCGGCACGGCGGCGAAGTCGCGCGATGCCGCGCTGCAAATGACGCTGCCTTCGGCCGCGGCGACGCCGGATGTTCCACCGCCGATGCCGGAGAATCTGCCAGCGGTCGCCGATGCTGCCGTTATTGCAAAGCCCACGCCAATCATCGCACTGGCCGCGAGTCCGCGCGCGCCGCTGGCGGCGGTTTCGGCGCACGGGCAGGTGCTGCTTTATAACACCGGGACGAAGGCGCTAATCGGCGCGCTCCCGTTTCCTGAGCGTCAGCCGAACGTGCTGCGCTTCAGCCGCGATGGCGCGCTGCTGCTGGCGGCGGGCGGACGCGGCGCGCATTCCGGAGGGGCCGTGGTGTTCGATGTGAAGACCGGCGCGCGCGTGGCCGAAGCCGGGAAAGAGGCCAGCGATTCCCTGCTCGCCGCCGATCTCAGCCCTGACCGGTCGCTCATCGCCACCGGCGGGCCTGACAAACTGGTGCGTCTCTATTCCACCGGCGACGGCAAGCTCCAGCGCACGATCAAGAAGCACACCGACTGGGTCACGGCGCTCGCGTTCAGTCCCGACGGCGAAAAGCTCGCCACCGCCGACCGCAACGGCGGCCTGCACCTGTGGGATCCGCGCACCGGCACCATTCTCTACACGCTAGCCGAGCACCAGGCGCGCATCACCAGCCTCGCATGGCGCGCTGACAGCCTCATCCTCGCCAGCGCCGGCGATGATGGAAAACTCATCCTCTGGGACACCGCCGAAGGCTGGGCCGCGAAGTCATTCACGCCCGCCGATGGCGCGAAGAAGGATCTCCCCGGCCGCAAGACGATGCTGCTGAAAGTCCCCGGCGTGCTCAGCGCGGAGTTCAGCGCCGATGGACGGCTCGCCACCGCCTGCCGCGACAATGCGATCCGTGTCTTCAATGCGAGCAGCAATCCCGTGGCGGTCATCAAAGACATGCCGGACATGCCCACGGCCGTCGTTTTTGTTAATCCTGGCGCGCAGTTGCTCACCGGCGACTTCCGCGGCGTTCTGCAGCTTTGGGAGATGAAGGAAAAAGAGCGGACCGCGGTGCCGGCGGGGGAGTTGGGGAAGTGAATTTCAGGGAAACTCCACGTAGCCGCGTTCCGGCATGTTGTTCACAATCATTTCAATCTGCGGCCCGAGCGGCTTGATTGCTGGCCAGCGCCCGTTGGTTAGAATTAGCAGGCGAATGGTTCGTTGAACAAGATTCTGCTGGTAGCGCAAATTGCGGTCGCAGGTGATGAGCAGGTCGAATTCGCGTTCCGCGACATTGAGCAACTCTCCGTTCAGCAGTGCCGCCCAGCCCATTTCCATCGCCGTCTTCACTTCGTGCCCGGTTAGAAAAGTTTTCAACGGGCGCGGCGTGCAGTTGTCCAGCAGGATTCTCATGCGGCGAGTTGCCCGGCAGTTCCAGAGACGAAGTTCAAGACCTGATGAACCTGCTCGACCGTAACTCCTTCGAACCAGTCCACAAACTCTGCGACTGTGGCTCCGGCGTCCAGATTCTCAAAGAGGAATGTCACCGGCACGCGGGTTCCCGCGAAGGTCCACACGCCTCCCATTCGGTCGGGATGGCGCTCCACAGCAGGACACTGGCTCCAGTCAATCATCACGCCGTGACCATAAATTGAGCGGTCAGGAGATGCAAACAAATAGCTGAGTCCCGCCCGGGACACAAAAAAGCCCTGCGGGCGGACCCGCAGGGCTTTAGTGATTTGCTGTCAGGCAGCGATGGCCAAATTACTTCTGGCCGGGGCGCCACTCTTCCTGAGCGAACTTGAAGGCCTCTTCCAAGCCGACCATGTCGGTGCTCGGGCGGAGGGCTTCGAAGGCGGCGGTTTCCTTGCGGAGGTCCTCTTCGCTGTAGCTGGCGGCTTTGATGGAGAGGCCGATGCGGCGCTCGACTTTGTCCACCTTGATGACGCGGGCTTCCACTTCCTGACCAACCTTGAGCACATCCTTGACGCGATTGACGTGGTCTTCGCTGAGCTGGGAGATGTGGACGAGGCCGTCAATTTCATCCTTGAGCTGGATGAAGGCGCCAAAGCTGGCGAGCTTGGCGACGGTGCCTTTGACGAGGTCGCCGACGTGGAACTTGCTATCAATGTCGGACCACGGATCGCCGTCGAGCTGCTTCACGCCGAGGCTGATGCGCTGGTTGGCCTTATCAATCTCGATGACGAGGGCTTCGATTTCGTCGCCCTTCTTGAGCGCTTCGCTCGGATGGTTCACCTTGCGGGTCCATGAGAGGTCGGAGACGTGGATCATGCCGTCAATGCCTTCCTCCATTTCGACAAACGCACCGTAAGCCGTGAGGTTGCGGACCTTGCCTTTGATCTTCGTTCCGATCGGATAGCGCTGATCGATGTCGTCCCACGGATTGGTATCGAGCTGGCGGACACCAAGGGAGATCTTCTGCTCCTCGATGCTGATACCGAGGACGACGGCCTGGATTTCCTGGCCGATCTCGAGAACGTCGGACGGACGGGTGATGCGCTTGACCCAGCTGAGTTCGGAAACGTGGACGAGTCCTTCGACACCGCGCTCGATTTCGATAA
>JANNVM010000299.1:0-2977 GCA_031414455.1 Verrucomicrobiota bacterium | reverse complement strand
TGGATGAGCGCCATCGCAGGCTGTCCGTCCGGGTCTGGGATGGCGACGGGAAAGAGCACCGCGTCTTTGTTGGCGATATCATCAAAGTCCACACCTGCATACGGCATGAAGATCGCCAGCCCCAATCTCTCCCAGCGAAGCAAGTCTTCCGACATGGCCAGCGCGATGCGTGGCCCCCGCGATGAAAGCGCCGTGTAAGTCATTACATACCGTTGCAGCGGCTCGATGAATGTGATGCGCGGATCTTCACAACCGCCGCCATCGGGCCGGAGTTCGTATTCAGCCTCCGGCTCCAGCGCGATACCCAGTCGCTCGACACCCACTGGATCGCCAGCCTCGTTGAAACGCACCCGCGCGATGCCAATTCGCGAATAATTGCCCTCTGCCACCATCCGGGGAAAGAGATAGAGCTGCCCGTCACGACCGCGCGCCGATGCAGGGTTCAATACGCCTTCCGCCTCCATCGGATTGCCTGGCTCCGGTTCCATCACCACCCCAAGGCGCTGCAACTGGAGAGGATCGCTCGCGATGGCTTGCCCAGCGTGTGGATTGATCGCAAGGCTCATAGCTTTACGCTCCTCAAGCGCAGGGCATTGGAGATGACCGACACGGAACTGAGGCTCATCGCGGCTCCGGCAAGCATGGGGCTGAGCAGCAGGCCGAAGAAGGGATAGAGCACGCCCGCGGCGACCGGAATGCCCAGCGCGTTGTAGAGAAAGGCGAAGACCAGATTCTGCCGGATATTCCGCATGGTGGCGCGACTGAGGCGGATGGCTTTGGCGATGCCGCGAAGGTCACCCTTCACGAGCGTGACACCCGCGCTCTGCATGGCCACATCGGTGCCGGTGCCCATGGCAATGCCGACTTCCGCTTCGCTTAGGGCGGGCGCGTCGTTGATGCCGTCGCCGGCCATCGCGACGTGTTGGCCTTCGGCGCGCAGCTTTTTGACATGAGCGACTTTTCCGGCGGGTTCGATCTCTGCTTCCACGGCATCGAGGCCGAGTTGTTTGGCGACCACAGCGGCAGTGCGGCGGTTGTCGCCGGTGAGCATGACAATCTTCAGCCCAAGCGCTTGAAGATCGCGGATGGCTTCGGGTGTGGTGGATTTGATCGGGTCGGCGACGGCGAGGACGCCCGCCGGCTTGCCATCAATGGCGACATACATCGCTGTCTTGCCCGCTTCCTGGAGCTTCACGGCCCCGGCTTCCAGCGCCTCCAGGCCAGTGATTTTTTCGTTCCGCAGGAAATCCGGTTTGCCGACCATCACCGCATGACCAGCGACGGTACCGATAACACCGCCCGCTGTGACGGAACGAAAATCTTTCACCGGCTCGAAAACGACACCCCGGTCCTTCGCGCCCTGCACTATCGCGGCAGCGAGCGGGTGCTCGCTGTTCTGCTCCAGGGAAGCGGCGAGAAGCAGGAACTCCTTCGCGTCGAATCCGGCGGCGGGCAGAATGTCCATCAGCCTTGGTTTGCCTTCCGTGAGAGTGCCCGTCTTGTCCACGACGAGCGTGGTGACTTTCTCCAACCGTTCGAGCGCCTCGGCGTTTTTCACGAGCACGCCTTCCTGCGCGCCGCGTCCGACGCCGACCATGATGGACATGGGCGTGGCCAGCCCGAGCGCGCACGGGCAGGCGATGATGAGCACTGCGACGGCATTGACGATGGCGTGCGCGAGCCTTGGCTCCGGCCCGAGCCACATCCACAGGACGAAGGTGAGCACCGAAACCGCCAGCACTACCGGCACGAAGATGCCCGCGACCTTGTCGGCGAGACCTTGAATGGGCGCGCGGCTGCGCTGCGCTTCCGCCACCATGTTCACGATCTGCCCCAGCAGCGTGTCGCTCCCGATGCGCTCTGCACGCATGACGAAACTGCCGGAGCCATTGACGGTGCCGCCTGTCACTTTGTCGCCCACGGCCTTGGGCACCGGGAGCGGTTCCCCGGTGATCATGGATTCCTCGACGTTGGAGTGACCTTCGACTACCGCGCCATCAACCGGCACCTTGTCACCGGGCACCACTCGCAACAAGTCACCGACTTTTACCTGGTCCAGCGGGACTTCATGATCGCCACCCGGCGCGACTTTCCGTGCCGTGGGCGGTGCGAGATTGAGCAGCGCCTTGATCGCGCTACCGGTGCGGCTGCGGGCACGGAGTTCAAGAACTTGACCGAGCAACACGAGCACGACGATCACCGCAGCCGCTTCGAAATAGATGTCCACCCTGCCGTGCATTTGCATCGAATCAGGAAACACGGATGGCGCGAGCATGGCCGCGGCGCTGAATGCGTAAGCGGCACCCACGCCCAGCATGATGAGCGTCCACATGTTGAAGTGGCGCGTGATCACCGAGCGCCAACCCCGGCGGAAGAACGGTGCGCCTGCCCACAACACGACCGGTGTGGTCAGCGCGAACTGAGTCCAGCGCGACGCCTCACCCATGATCCAATGCGGTGCGCCGGGAAAAAGATGCGCCATCGCCAGCAGAAACACGGGCAGTGCGAGCAGCGCGCCAATCCACATGCGCCGCGTCATGTCGCGCAGTTCACTGTCGTCTTCTTCTGCGACAGCCGTGCCTGCTTTGGGCACAAGTGTCATGCCGCATTTCGGGCAATCGCCGGGATGGTCCTGTTCGATCTCCGGGTGCATCGGGCAGGTGTAAATCGTTGCCGCCGCAGCCTTCCACGCTGGATTCCGCTCCAGCGCCATGCCGCACTTCGGACAGTCGCCCGGCTTGTCCGACTCCACGCCGGGACACATCGGACAGAAGTATTTCGCCGCAGATGATGGCTTAACATCGCTGTGCTGATGATCGCGACCGCCGCAGCAATCGGGCTTCACAGCAGGCGCAGGTGGGGATGGTTTCTTGTTCATGCAGGTATCCTCAGAAACGAAACCCAACGCCAACGCCCGGGCCGTAATCACTGTGCCACTGGCCGATGAGCGAGAATCGCTTGCCCAGCACATACTCCA
>JANNVM010000298.1:0-3839 GCA_031414455.1 Verrucomicrobiota bacterium | reverse complement strand
CACCACCGCGGGCGGGAAGGTGTCCGCATACATCGCCCGCGCCACGACCGATCTCCGTGCTCAGGTCATCGTCGTGCCCAATTCGCTAGCCACGAACGATGGCAATGCTTCTAGCACCTCAGCTTCAGGTACTCGGTCAATACGCTGGTTGCAGATTCATGATGCCTCTGAGTTTGGAACTCTAGCCGGGCCATCCTTCCTCACCCAATTCGCCTATCGCCCCGACGAGATTCCCGGTCAATCAGGCCCGCGCTCGTTGACTCTGCGGGTTTATGCCTCGACGACGAGCCGCTCCGTCGCCGACCTGAGCACGACCTTCGCTGAGAACTTCGGCACGAACAACACGCTCGTGTTCGACGGAACGGTGACCGTGACGACGGGGAATCTGCCTGGCCCTGGAAACACCCGGCAGTTTGATTATGTGTTCCCCTTCACGACGCCGTTCCTCTACGACCCCGCGGCCGGGAATCTGGTCTTGGACCTTCAAATCGAAGCGAGCGGTTCAGCACTCACCTTCGATACGGTGTCGGGGAATCCGGCCATCGGGAGAGTCTTCAGTGGCGGCTCTTCCACCGCTGCCACTGGCGACATCTGGGTTGATGCTCATGTGACCCAGTTTACCTTTGAACGGCTGCCGATGCTCACGGCGGTGCGCTCAGGTGCAGACATCGTGGTCTCATGGAAACCCGGGGCTGTGGGAGTGGTCCTTGAGGTCAGCGAAGACCTTTCCGCTGATCGCTGGCGGATTGAAACCGCTGTTCAACGTGCGGTCGGGGACCGTGTGGAAGTTACCATTCCGACGGCAGATCGGCGCCGGTTTTACCGGCTGCGCAATCGGTAACGATCAAAGTGAGCGCGTCAGAAACTGTAGTTAGGTCAAAACCTCAACCCAAATCTCAACGAACGAAATCATGAAAACGAAAATTGCTGTCGAATACTCGTCATTCGTCCAAACTCTTCTGTCGTTGAAGCGTCTGTCGCTTCTGGCGGGCATTGTGGCGACCATCCCGCTAGCCGGCTTGAGCGTCCGGGCTGAATGCCCTGTGATGGAACTGACCTCCGGTCTCCGAAAGCCGCTCGGGATCACCCAATCCAATAAGAGAAACCTGCTGGTGTCAGAAAGCGGCACGCGCGTGGCGAACTCCGGGCGGATCTCCATCGTCGAACTCAGCGGCGAGCGCCGGACGCTCCTGGACGGTCTGCCATCGGGACTTGAGGTTCTCAATCAGCCCTCCGGGCCGGCCGGCCTGTTCATGCGCGGGCGCACTCTCTACGTCGCCATCGGCGTGGGTGACGTCGTTATAGCCGGCCCGGTTCCGGGGACGGCAGTGCCCAACCCGAACCCTCCTTCCTCGCCTATCTTCAGCTCGATCCTCGCGATCCACTTCAGCGCCAGCGTCGAGAAGGGAACGGAAGGGGTGTCGCTGACCCTGGCCGACCAGCAAGCGCTCGCCAGTGGTGAGACGGTGACGCTATCGGATGGCCGCAGTGGCCGCGTTACGGTGGAGTTAATCGCTAACTTTCCCGACTACACTCCCGAACCGCTTCCGTTGGCCCCGGCGAACGTCCGTTTCTCGAATCCTTTCGACCTCGTCGTCGTCGGTGACCGGATTTACGTCACGGACGGGAGTGGGAACAACGTCCGGGAGGTCGATATCCCTACGGGTGCTTTCTCGACTCTCGCGGCCTTTCCCACGATCCCGAACCCGTTCTTTAATCCTGCGCCGCCCCCTCCAAGTATTGGAGGGCCGTTCATTGAAGCTGTTCCGACCGGCATCCGCTACTCAGACGGTCAGCTTTTGGTGACGCTCTTCCGTGGAGTTCCTTTCGCACCGGGCACTTCGCAGGTGCAAGCGATTGATCCGCTGACGGGTGCCCAGACCCCATTCATAACGGGACTGAAGACGGCCATCGACGTGCTCCCGCTCAGGGTCGGGGGCGACACTGATTACCTTGTGCTCCAGCACGCATCCACCGGATTCTTTTTCGGCAGTCCTGGCCTGCTGCTCGGCTTCGAAACGCCGGGCGGCCCTCCCGCCATCCTCGCCGACTGCCTGACCAGACCCACCTCCATGGCGTTCGATGAGAAATCCGGAGTGCTCTATGTGACTGAGTTCGCCGGGCGCCTTGTCGCGATCCCTGTTTTCCCATAGGCGGTCGGGGGTATGCGTGGGCTCACCAGACAATCAGCCGCGCAGGCAGGGCCACGGCGCAGAACCCGGGTTGACGGTCCCCGTCCCGCTTCTACGCTCCGCCACTTTTCCCCACTCATGAACATCCACGAATACCAAGCCAAGGAACTCTTTCTGAAATTCGGCGTGCCCACGCCCGCCGGACAGGTCGCCGCCACGGCGGCGGAGGCGAAAGCCGCAGCGGAAGCGCTCGGCGGTCAGGGTCTGGTGGTGAAGGCCCAGGTTCATGCCGGCGGTCGCGGCAAGGGAACATTCAAGAACGGTTTCAAGGGCGGCGTGCATCTCGCTGAATCCGCTGATAAAGCGGGCGAGATCGCCGGCAATATGATCGGTCAGGTGCTCGTGACGCATCAGACGGGCGCGGAGGGCAAGCTGGTGAGCAAGGTGCTCATCGCGAAGTCGGTGGATATTAAGAAGGAATACTACCTCGCCATTCTCATGGACCGCGCCACGCGCCGGCCGGTCATCGTTGCCAGCGCGGAGGGCGGCGTGAACATCGAAGAGGTCGCTGAGCACAATCCCGGCGCGATCATTACCACGGGCATTCATCCGACGCTGGGCCTGCAATCCTATCAGACACGGAAGATCGCCCGGCAAATTGGCCTCGGCGGCGACAAACTCCGCGCGTTCGAGAAACTGCTCACGTCATTGTTCCGGCTCTTCATGGAGAGCGACTGTTCCATGGTGGAGATCAACCCGCTGGTCGAAACGACTGACGGCCAGATTCTGGCGCTCGATGCCAAATTCAACTTCGACGACAACGCGCTTTACCGGCACAAGGACATCGAGGCCATGCGCGACATCACCGAGGAGGATCCGCGCGAAGTGGAGGCCTCCAAATTCAATCTGAACTACATCGGGCTCGACGGAAACATCGCGTGCATGGTCAACGGCGCAGGTCTCGCGATGGCGACGATGGACATCATCAAACTCCACGGCGGCGAGCCGGCAAACTTCCTCGATGTCGGCGGCGGCGCCAACGAAGAGCAGGTCAAGCAGGCGTTCACCATCCTGTGCGGCGATCCCAAAGTGAAGGCGATCCTCGTGAACATTTTCGGCGGCATCATGAAGTGCGATGTCATCGCTCAGGGCATCATCAATGCCGCAAAGGAGATCAAGATGAGTCTTCCGCTCGTGGTTAGACTGGAAGGCACTAACGTCGAGCAGGGCCGTGCTCTCCTCGGCGGCAGCGGCCTCACTCTGACCACTGCCACCGATCTTACCGACGCCGCGCAGAAGGTCGTGGCCGCGGCGAAGGCGGCGTAGTCCCTGGCAATCGGGCTTGCGGGCTTGTTAGTGTGGCGGGATTTGGCGCTCCGGGGGATGACAGGGCTGTTCATGCTCGCGGCCTGACATTCCACAGAAATGCCAGCAGCACGATGCCCGCCGCCGTACAGCCGACGACGCACCACAGCGCGAAGTCCCAGCCGTGCGACTCCGACAGCGAGCCCAGCAGTTTGCTCTGAATGACCCGCCCCACGTAGCCGAAAAATCCCACGAATCCCGCAGCCGTGCCCACCGCCTTTTTTGTTGTCAGGTCCAGGGACATCACGCCGCTGAACATGACCGGCACATAAACGAAGAATCCGATCACCGCGAAGAGCACCATGTCGAGCCACAGCATCCCCGGCGGCAGGAGGATGATGC
>JANNVM010000297.1:0-4995 GCA_031414455.1 Verrucomicrobiota bacterium | reverse complement strand
CTTGAGGAAGTCACCATCACTTACACCACCATCACCTGGACCTGGGTGGACGGCGGCATCACCCACACAGATACCTGGAGCAGCTGAGTCGTGGTAAAACTGGCGCGGTTTCCGACGCGGCCTTTCCGTTTCACGGCGCGGCGTTATCGCCCAGGAATCCTTGTCCATGTCCACCACCGCCACCCGCTGCCAGCAATGCGGCGCGCGCCTGCCCGCAGGCACGCCGGACGGGTTGTGCCCGCTTTGTGTCCTCGACGAGGGGCCGCACACGAATGGCACTCGTGTCCTCGGCGACTGCGAGTTGTTTGAAGAGATCGGGCGCGGCGGCATGGGCGTCGTCTGGCGCGGGAGGCAGCGCGGGCTGGATCGCGAAGTGGCGGTGAAGACATTACCCGGCGGCGATTTGGCTGGCGCGGAGGCGCGGGCGCGGTTTCGCATCGAAGCCCAGGCGAGCGCGCGGCTGAAGCATCCGAACATCGTCGCCATTTACGACGTGGGCGAGGCGGACGGGATGCCCTACTTCGTCATGGAACTGATCGCCGGGCGCACGCTGGCGGCGGTCATTGCGGAGAAAGTGCCGCCCGCGCGCACCGCCGCGCGCTGGCTGCACGATGCCGCGCTCGCCGTCCAGCATGCGCATGAGCACGGCGTGCTGCACCGCGACTTGAAGCCGTCGAATATTCTCATCGAGCCTGACAAAGACGGCGGGCGACCGCGGGTGATGGACTTTGGTCTCGCCAAACTCACGGACACCGAGAGCGGCCTCACGTTGTCAGGCAGCGCGGCGGGATCGCCGGCCTACATGCCGCCGGAGATGGTGCGCGGCGGCGCGAGCACGGCGGCGGGCGATGTCTATGGCCTTGGCGCGGTATTCTATACCACGCTCACCGGGCGCGCGCCGTTCCAGGGCGAGAGCGTCGCCGCGATTCTCGCGCAGGCGGAACGCGAGGAGCCGCTCGCGCCGCGGCGCCTGCACGCCGGCATCCCGCGCGACCTGGAAACGATCTGCCTGAAGTGCCTCGAGAAGAATCCCGCACGCCGTTACGGCTCGGCGCGGGCGCTGGCGGATGAGTTGCAGCGATTCCTCAATGGCGAGCCGGTGCTGGCGCGGCCCGTGGCGTGGCCGGGGAAACTGGCGCGCTGGGCGGCGCGGCGTCCGGCGCTGGCGGCGGCGCTGGCGCTGACCTTCCTCGCCATCACGACCACGGCCATCGTCGCGACGATCAGCGCGGTGGGGATAGATGAAGCACGCGACCGCGCAGAGGTCTCGGCGGTTTCTGAGAAACGTCAGGCCGATGCCGCGCGCCGCCATGCCGCGCAGTTGCATGTGGCCGAGGCCAACCGCCGGCAGTCGGACGGCGACTACATCGGATCGCTGCCGCCGCTCGTCGCGGCGCTGCGCGTGGAGCAGGACAACGCGGAACGCCGCAGCGAGCACGCGACGCGACTCGCCGCGGCGCTGCGACAGTGTCCGAGGCTGGTGCATCACTGGTCGCTGCCTCCGTGGTACGATCCGCGCGACCGCACCCTCACCTATCCGGGCCGCATCTACTCCGCCGACTTCAGCCCGGATGGAAAATGGATCGCCGGCGCCACCCGGGAAAAGCATCTCCGCCTCTGGAATGTGGAAACCGGAGCGGACCACGGCGTGGACTTTGCGGAGGATGGCGCGGTGTATGTGAAATTCAGCGCCGACGGCAAACGCCTGCTCACCGGCACCTCGAAAGACACGATTTCACTGTGGGACTTTGAGAAGAAAACCGCGATCTTCCGCGACGTGAAGCACGCGCTGGATGGACTGCATCCCGCGTCGCTGCTGCCGCCGGTGATGGACCGCGAGGCGAAACGCATCGTGCGCGTGGAGCCGGGCGACGGACTGCTCGCCGGAGCGTATGTCATTCTGCCGGACTCGCCGCCAGTCGGCGACGGACCGCTCCAGATTCCGCTGCATCTCAAAGCGGCGGTACGTTCCCTCGCGCTCTCACAGGACGAGTCGCGCCTCGCCGTGGGGCGCGCGGACGGCACCGTGATGCTGCATCAGACGGGGACGTGGCTGCCCATTGGCCGCGCGTTTGCCACGGGCGGCGCGGTGCGCGGCATGGCCTTCAGTCAAGACAACACACGCCTCGCCGTGCTCAGTGGCGCGAACAACGTGAAGCTCTACGCCCTCGACGCAGAGGCCATCAGCAAGCTGGAGCAAACCATGAAGCACGGCGGCGCGACTTACACGCTGGCCTGGAGTCCCGACGGCAAGCGCGTGGCCTCGGCGGCCTACGGTGAGAGCGCGTCGTTCCTGCTGCGCGCCGACTCGGGCGTGGCCGATGCCATCGTGCGGCAGTCGCCCGGCATTCGCAGCGCCGTTTTCAGCCCGGACGGCGGCACGCTGCTCACGGCGGGTTTTGATAATGCGGCACGGTTGTTCGATCCCCTTACCGGCGCGCCCAGCGGCACGCCGCTGCATCACAGCGGTTATGTCAGTTCCGCGCTGTTCAGCCCCGATGGCCACCGCATTTTCACCGGCGCGTATGACGGCACCGCACGGCTCTGGGAACTGCCGCAGCCGCCCGCTGCGCCGGCGGAGGTCGCCTATTCCAAGCCCAGCGCCGCCGCGCGATTCCTTGCACGGCGTGATCACAGGGAGGGCACGTTCGGCACGATCAAAGTGTACAGCATGGCCGATGGCCGCGAGATTGGCCGCACCGGCCCGGGGCAATGCGGCGGCCTCACCGAAGACGCCCGCGCCCTGATCTACACGGCGGGCGATCGCTTCGAACTGCGCGCGTTCGACGGCACGGACGGGGCCCGCACGCTCTCCGGTTTCACGTTTCCCTACAGCCAGTCCAAGTCCGGCCAGCGCGAAGCCGAGGTCAGCCCCGATGGCCGCCGCGCGCTCATCTCGCCGGACCGGCAGCGCATTCACCTCTTCGACCTCACGGTGCCGGAGGCGAAGGAACTAACCATCATCAAACTCGACGCCCGCTTCGCCTGGCTGCGCTTCAGCGCGGACGGCAGCATGGTCGCGGTGAATACGGCGCGGCCGGGGCGCGAGCGCGGCTCGCTGGTCAGCCTGTGGAGACTCGCGGAGGGCAAGGCGGTCACGTCGTTCACCACTGCGCAGAGCGTTTCGCATCTGGAATTCAGTCCCGACAGCCGCTTCATCGCGTGGGGCGCCACCGTCGGCTATCTCATGGGCGCGTCGGCGCGGCTGCACCGCTGCACGGATGGCGCACCGGTCACGCCGTTCCTCCCGCACCGCGGCGACGTTACTGACATGGAATTCAGCCCCGACAGCCGGTTGCTGGCCACCGGCAGCACCGACGGGTTCACGCGACTGTGGAACACCGCCGACGGCAAACTCGCAGCGCCGGAGTTGCCGCATCCGAATCACGTCGCCAACATCGGCTTCAGCCGCGATGGCCGCCGCCTTGTCACGATCGTCCGCGGCACGCCCGCGATGCGCGTGTGGGATACTGCCACCGGTGAAGCCATCACGCCGCCGCTGCGCCTTAGCCGGGGCAGTTGGTTCTGCCGTTTTACTGACGACGGCACGGCGCTCATCTCTGCCGGCGACACTTTGGTCCGCTGGCCGCTGACCGATGAAAACCGCACGCCCGCCGACTTGATTGAGGAAGCCGAATTCCTCAGCGTCCACCGCCAGGATGACGTGACCGGCCAGCGCCCCATTCCAGCGGCGGAGCTGGAAGCGATGTGCCGGGGTGCAGGGGCCGCGCGGAAATAACTTCACGACCCGCGCAACAATCCCGGGTGTATGGGTTCTGACCGTGCCTCCCGTCCGTTGCCGCCCCGGCGGCCAAATCACTCTGGACACTCCCGCGTCCGCCAGCAAAGCTCGCGGCCTATGAGCACCTTTAACGAAAAGCTTGCCAACGATCTGAAGGACGCCATGCGCGCCAAAGACACGGTGGCCATGTCCTCCCTCCGCGCACTGAAGTCGGCTATCAAGTATGCCGCCGTGGAGAAACTCGGCGCCGATGGCGAACTCAGCGATCCCGACGCCCTCGCCGTGGTGCGCAAGCAGCTCAAGCAGCGCCGCGATTCCGTCGAGCAGTTCACCTCCGGCAACCGCGCGGACCTGGCGGAAAAGGAACTGGCCGAAATCGCCATCCTCGAATGCTATCTCCCTGTCGCCATGAGCGAAGCCGAAGTCCAGCAACTCGTGGACACCGTCATCGCCGAACTCGGCGCCACCGGCAAACAACAGATGGGCCAGGTGATGAAGGTTTTGCAGGAACGGTCCGCGGGCCGTGCGGACGGCAAGGCGCTGTCGCAGGCGGTTGGGGCAAGGTTGAAGTGAAAAGCTCGAACAAATGCGCGTCTATATTGAGACCACCATTCCAAGCTACCTGACATCATGGCCTTCGCCTCAGGTCGTCCACGCCGGGCACCAAATCAGCACGCATGAATGGTGGGACAACCATCGCCATCGCTACGAACTTTACACGTCGCTGGTGACGCATCAGGAGGCGGGCGGCGGTGACGCCGCAGCAGCAAAGCGCCGGTTGGAGGCGATGGAGGCAATCCCGCTGCTGGAGATCACTCCCGAATGCGAGGCGATAGCCGAAGCCATCCTCAACGCGGGATTCCTCCCAGCCAAAGCGGATCGAGATGCGCTGCACATTGCCGTCGCCACTTTTCACCAGATGAACATTCTGCTGACCTGGAACATCCGCCACATCGCCAACGCCAATGTGCGCGAAGATTTGCGTGTGCTCATAGATTCCCTCGGCTATACTCTCCCCACGATTTGCACCCCGGAGGAACTGCTCCCACCACCATGACCGCGGAACCACCACACGATATTTTGAGCGAGATTTGGGCTATCAAGGATGCCCTCTCAGCCAGGCAGGGCCACGATTTGAAGGCCACATGCCGTGCGTTATACGCCGAACAGCAGAAGCACCCTGGAACCTACGTGAACCTTGGGAAGGGCCCCGGAGGAAAAACGCGTGATCGCTCCGCCGGTCGTGCCGACGG
>JANNVM010000296.1:0-17577 GCA_031414455.1 Verrucomicrobiota bacterium | reverse complement strand
CAGGACAGTTTCCCATCGCTGCAGCGCAGGATTTCAAATCCGATGCGCACACCCGTACGGTCGAAACGTTCCACTCTGGTCCGCACCCGGCACTGGTCACCCAGCCGCAACTGCCGTTTATACTCGATGTGCGAGGTGTTGACGAACCAGCCGAATCCAAGCTGGGCGAATTCGTCCATGCTCATGCCGTAGCAGCGCGCCATCTGATCGAAACGCGCCGCAAGCACATAGTCCTGGTAGCGGCTGGAATGCACATGCTGGTTCATGTCAATGTCGTCCGGACGCACCGACAGGAGGGTTTCAAACGTACTGTAAATCTTCGTGAGGAGCTGTTCCATCGCGACCGGGTGTAGAGCAAAGCCCGGGACATGGAAAGCTCCGCCGCCCGCATCGCGGAGGAATATCCCGCGGTGCCACCCCGTATGAGGACGATCCATGAAACGCTCCCTGCTCCTTCGACTCCTTGCCGCGCTCATTTTTGCCTCCCCGGCCCTTGCGGAATTCCGTGCCGGTGCCGCGCGTGTCGTCATCAATCCGCCCGCCGGCGTCAACATGGCGGGCTATTACAACTTCCGCGCCTGCGAGGGCGTCCTCGATGACATCCACGCCAGCGCCCTCGTCATTGACGACAGCACCACGCGCGCGGCGCTGATCACACTCGATCTCATCGGCGCGCCGCGGGAACTGGTCGAAGCCGTGCGTGCCGCCGTGGAAAAATCCGGCACCATGCCCGGTGCCAATGTCATGATCTCTGCCACTCACGCCCACACCGGTCCCGTACCCGGTAGATTTCTCCGCACTCCCGACGGACCGGAATCCGGCGGCCCCGAGCCCGGCTCCGTCCATGCCAAATACCTCGAAGGACTGCCGGGCCTCATCGCCTCCAGCGTCCTCTCCGCCGCCACAAAACTCTCACCCGTGATCCTCTCCGGCGTCAGCGGAGAATGCACCGACGTCGCTTTCTGCCGCCGCTTTTACATGCGCGACGGCACCGTCGGGTGGAATCCCGGCAAGCTGAATCCGAACATCATGATTCCCACCGGCCCCACTGATCCGCAGGTCCAGGCCATCTTCTTTTCCCCACCCCGTCCGCCCGCCGCGCACGGCCCGGCGCTCGCCGTCTATGCGAACTTTTCCATGCACCCCGACACCGTGGGCGGCCCGAAAGTTTCCGCCGACTATCCCGGTGCTCTCGCCCGCATCCTGGCAGGTTATCACGGACCCGACTGCATCACCCTCTATGGCAACGGCACGTGCGGAAATCTCAACCACCTCGATGTCTCATGGGCACGCCAGCAGGGCGGCATCGCCGAAGCCAATCGCATCGGAACGCTGATCGCCGCGTCCCTTTTTCGAGCGCAGAAAAAGGAACGCCCGCTGACACCCGGCGCACTGCGCGTGAAGTCAGCCACCGTCCCGCTGGATGTGCCGTTCGTCTCCCCTGAGCAGGAGGAAATGGCGTTAAACACCGTTCGAAAACAGACCACCGGCCCGCAGCCGACCTTCATGCAACTCGTCCACGCCAACCGCATTCTCGATCTCGCCCCGCGCAAAGGCCAGCCGCTCGAAGTTGAAGTCCAGGTAATCACTCTTGGCAAAGAGGTCGCATGGATCGGCCTGCCCGGCGAAGTTTTCGTCGAACTCGGCCTCGCCCTGAAAAAGCGCTCACCGTTCCCGCACACCATCATCACCACCCTCACCAACGGCAACTGGGGCTACCTCCCCGACCGCCGCAGCTACGCCGAAAAAGCCTACGAAGCCGAAAGCTCCCGCGTCGAACCCGGCTCCGGCGAAAAACTCGTGGAGGCCGCCGCCGCCATCCTCACAGAGTTGCACGCAGAGGAGAAATGACTTCCGCTATCCTGCGTCAGCAAACAATTCCCTGCGGCACTCCTCCGACTCCCATCGGCTCGCGCAGTGGCCCGACGCCGCGGCGCTGTCGTGGGAGATGGGCAACAGCCCGGCCACCATCTTGAAGCATTACCGCTCATTGGTGAAGCCGGCGGCGGCAGAGGTTTTCTGGAAACTGACACCGCAGACAGCGGCAGCGGGTAACGTCGTGGCACTGGAGAAGCAGGAACAGCCCGCGCCGCCAGCCAAGCGCACGAAATCAGCCAGACGCCCCCGCCTTTCATCGCCCACCGCCGCACTTATATTGCGCCCATGAGCACCCTCAGCGTCAAAAATCTCCTTGCCACCGTGGACCGCCTCACGTCGCTCATCCGCGCCGGGAAGGCCGCGCGCATCAGCGACCGCGGCCGCACTGTCGCCACCGCGGCACCGCCGCGCGCTCTCAGTTTATGTGCTTCGCTCCATTCAAGGGAGTTTTGTTGGCAGAGGCCTGGCGGGAGGGATCGGATTGATGTTACTTTCGATGTTCTTCGAGTGGCCTCACCCGATGCACCAGTATGCCGGAGTCCGCCATGTGACTTCAGATGACCATATCGAGTCTGACGAGGTATGGAGACGTGATGCACCAGTCGTAAAGATGCTTGAGACTGAAGGCTCTCGTGAGTCGAAGGCTGGAGGGACGTTCGGGATTGAGCGGTATCTTTACAGCGCACGAACCGCACTGATGATGAATCGGAGATTGGGGGATGGTTCCGCCAGCCCCTCGTTGTCATACGAGACACATGGCCTGCCTGCGTGGTTATTTGGTATTCGAGCCGCATGGGAGCAGTTCACCTTCTTCGCATTGTCTTTGACTCCTGTTATCGCTGGCCTAGCATGGCACTTTGGTCGTGTTCACCGTCCGCAGGTGTCATCTGTGCATATTTCAGCCACGCACGCAGTTTATCTCCTAGCTCCATTCTGTATTGGACTTGCACCACTCATTCACCCATAGATCACCAAAGCCGAACATGCGCTGCTGCGAACCCGCCCACGGTGAGAAGCGGGAAGGGGCGGCGGGATGAGGGCGCGAAAAAGGCCGGGCCTTTGCGGGCTCCGGCCTTTGGTGTGAGTGTGTCAGGACGGGGACTCGTCCGGGAGTCGCCGCAACAAAAGTGCGGGGCTCTACGGCTGAGGTTTCACGCCGGGGATGCAGAGGAGTTTGTGAGCGGTGCGGATGATGAGGCGGCCGCCGGAAATGGCGGGGGTGCTGTCGCAGGGATCATTGAGGGCGGTGGTGCCGAGGAGTTTGAATTCCGTGGCGCTGGCCTTGATGGTGGCGACGGTGCCATTGCGGCTGATGCAGATGATTTTGTCGCCGGTGCAGACGGGGGAACTGTAGGCCTGCTGATCTTTTGGATCCGGGAAAACCCGCTCGGTCCACATCATTTCGCCGTCGCTGGCGCGCACGCTGCTCAGGATGCCGCCGTCGCCGAGGAAGAGGAAGTGATCGCCGAGCGCGAGGGGCGTGGGCACGTAGGGCATGGCCTTTTTGCCTTCCCAGGCTTTTACCGCGGTGTCGCCTGACACTTTGGCGGCGACGCTGGCCTTGGCGGTGCCGCCCTGACCAACGGCGGCAAAGATGACGCCGCCGGCCATGGCGGGGGAACCGACGGCGCGCTGCCCGGGGGCGGGGTTTTCCAGTGTCCAGACGACCTTGCCGGATTTCGCGTCGAGACAGGTGAGGCCCTGGGGATTGCTGGAAACGACGACGCGCCAGTCGCCGGGCTTTTCCTCAAATGTCAGGGGGGTGCAAAACGGGGTGCGGGCACTGCTGCGTTCGTGTTTCCAGAGCACGGAGCCGTCCGCGGGCTTGAGGGCCACGATGCCGCCGCTCCCGCCTTCGCAGTCGGTGCTGACGATGAGGGCGTTGCCGGCCAGCACGGGTGAGGCGCCGCTGCCGTGGTCTTCTTTGTAGGGACCGAGTTCTTTCTCCCACACTTTTTTGCCCTCATGGGTCAGCGCGAGGGCCCGCATCGCGCCGCCGCTGCTCCAGACGAGATAGACGCGGTCTTTGTCAGCGGCGGGAGTGCTGCTGGCGAAGCTGTTATACCGGTGTTTGCCGTGCGGCTCGAATTTGTCGGCCATGCGCCAGAGTTCCTTTCCGGTCGCGAGGTCATAACAAAGCACGGCACGCTCGCCGCTGTCCTTCAACTCGGCGGTCAGGAAGATGCGGTCACCCCACGCGATGGGTGAGGAGACTCCGCTCCCCGGCAACTCGGTCTGCCAGGCATAACTCTCGGTCTTAAACTCGGCGGGAATCCCCGGGGCCTGGCCACTGCCCCCGCCGTTAGGGCCCAGAAACCGCGCCCATTCCTGGGCAGTGACGGGCAGGGCGAACGAGAGAACGGCGGCGAGAGCGAGGGTGATCTTCATGGCGCGCAGTATGTGGAGACTGCCGCGCTCCACGCCAGGGATTTTCCATCCGCAGTGGGGGAGGGGGAGGGGAGAGGCAGTAATCGGTGATCAGTAATCAGTAATCAGTGATCAGTATCCCGGCGGTTCACAGTGCTTTATGGAAACTGATCACCGATCACTGATTACTGATTACCGATTACTTCCCTCCTCACCTCCCCGCCGGCGGCGTGTAATACGGTGCCGGCTCCGGCTGCGGGGAGAACTTGCGGCTGATCCACTGGCCGGCGCGGTTGATGCCGCGGCCGACGGATTGCGTGCCGGTTTTCACCACTTCGCGGGTTTTGTCGAGCGTGGCCTGGCCGGCTGTCTGCGGGGGTGCGGGCGGGGGAGGGGTGAAGGCGAGCATCTGCGTGACTCTGCCGCTGGAGGCGGAAACGGTCGCTTCGCCGACCTTTTGGCCGGCGGCGTTGTTGAGTTGGAGATACCAGACGGAGGCGCCTGATGTGGCGGCGCGGAGGCGATAGGATGCGGAATCGAATCCGATGCGCGCCTTCTTTGCGGCGGCGTTGGCTTTCATGAAGGCGTTCGTCGAATCCACGGTGAACTTCTTCGGTGTCACCTGCGGTCCCTGTAACTGCGGAATAACAGAAGCCGGCACCGGGCCTTCGCCGAGGAGGCCTTTGGTCCCGACGAAGAACTCGCGGAGCCCGCCTTTGCCATCGCTGGCGACGATGTGCCATGCGTTCGGCTGATCCTGGCCGCGGTCGCCGTTGATTTGGACGACGCGCTCCAGCCATGACGCGCCGCGCTCCCGGGCGAGTGTGCGCAGGGCTTCTTTGGCCGCGAGTCCTTTGGCGGCGGCGGGCAGGGTCAGTGCCGTGATCAGAATGGTGATGAGGAAGGGAGTCTTCATGGTTTGGTCGTTGGGCTGCGACCATCCATTTTTCAGCCGTCATTTCAATGGAGCGTTTTGTACGGCGCCGTGAAAATCCAGGGCTTACGCATGAACGGTAACGCAGCCGTCCCGGCTGCCGTTGCGCAGTGCCTCTGGCCTGCTTTCTCCAGCGGGATCCGTGCGCGCGGCAGGCTGGAAGCACTGCGCAACGGCAGGCCAGAGGCCTGCGCTACGGATTCAGGCGTAAGCCCTTGGTGAAAATCACTCCTCGTCCGGAAACATGGGGGACTTGTAACCCGGCGCGGCATAGAAGGGCACATATGTTCGCATGATGTTCACATGAGCCGGATTGCTGTAGTCAAAGCTCGTCACGCCAAAATCCATGTCCTTGCGCTCACTCCGGTCTATCAGCCCCAGCACCGTGCCCACCGAGTGTTCCAGGCTGTGGGCATCCTCTTCAGTGGTCAGCAGGGCAAAAACATAACAACTGCCGCGGGGATCCTCCGCTTCGTCAGTTCGCAGCACCCAGGCGGCGAGGACCTCCGGACGGCTTTTAAGGTGATCGAATACAGGCTGCACGAGGCTCAGGGGATACTCCTCCGGTGTCAAGGCGGTCGCTTTGCCGCTCATTTGGGATACCGGCGAATCCGGATCCCCGTCGAAGAGTGATCCATCAAGGATGCCCGCGAGGGTTTTATCGTTGAAGGTCATTTCGTAGGTATCCGTCCCCGGGTTAAGGGCGATGCCCACTCCCGGCTCATGGAGCAGCTGGAGCAGCTCTTCGCCAGCCATGCCAATGATGATCATCGGCTGTTGAGCAAGGCGGGTGAAAAACTTCAGCCCCTTCCGGGCCATGCGCGCCGATGTGTAAACAAAGAAACACATCCTGTCCTCCTGCTGCCACTGGATGAACTCAAGGTGTTTCCCCTCCGGACGCGAAATCGTCTCCGCAGGACGCGCGCTCTGCTTCCGCGGGACCAGCGTATAAAGCTCCGCATCCAGCATCTCCGCCAACAGCTCCACCCTCACTTCCGGGTGCTTCGCCGCCCGCATGAATATTGCGTCCAGTTCGGTATTGTCAGGGTCGTCCAGGTCCATGCCGGTACTTAGCAGGTTATCTGAATTCGTGCAATCCCCCGGGGGGAAAGTTCGGTTTCAGAACTGGACTTACATGAAGGCGTAGTCAGGCCGTCCCGGCCTGATCTGGCACCGCGCGGACAAGGCGGAGACGGCCTTGCTCTGGCTTTTCCGGCCCGGCCATAATCGTCAAGCGTAAGCCCTGGTTCCAGAAAGCCTCGAGCCTGGGGGGATTTCGGGGCCGGAGATCTGAAACGTAATTTCGCTCGACACTGCCCCCCGGGCCGCGGTTTGATGGGGCAAGGTGAAATCCTTCCTGCGCGTTGTCTTGCCTGGTTTTTCCCTGACCGCTCCCGCGACGGCGGCGGTGACGCAGTAATGGGTTTATAAGGCGACGAATCTGCTCGTGGAAACGAATGTCGCGGACGTGGGGGCGCTGCTCCAGCGGAGCAAGGCCTGCGGGGTGACGCACCTGCTCCTGACAGACTCGAAGTTCTCCCGTCTCGCCGACATGGACGCGCGCTGTTTCATGTCCACCGCCTGGCAGAACAACTGCCGCGACCTCGAAGCTTTTTTCAAACTGGCGCGCGGGCAGTCGGGACAGTATTAGTGAGCGCCGTCATTTTCTGTGACCGCTTGCGCCCTTCGCGCGTCAATCATCCCAAATGGCTTCATGCTTCAGCCCGATTTCCCTCCACCCGTTGACTGGGACGCCGTCGTCGCCCGGGTCCGCGGTGGTTGTCAGCAGGCGGCGAGCGACATGGTGGATGCCCTCTATGGACAGGTCATGCGCATCGTGCGCAGCCATCTCCCGCGGGCTGCGGATGAGCAGGACCTCGCCCAGGAAGTCTTTATGAAAATGTTCAACCGCATCGAGACCTGGCGGGGCGATCAGCCATTTCCGCACTGGGTGTCGCGCATCGCAGTGAATACCTGTATTGACCGGCTGCGGCGGCAAAAGTCGCGCCCGGAAGTGCGCTTCGCCGACCTCAGTGAAGAAGAAGCCACCTTTCTCGAAACCGCGTATTCCGGCGGTGAGAATAACTGCGAGTCGACCGCGCGGGACATGGATGGCAGCGAAGTCGTGGAGAAACTGCTCGCGACTTTGAATGCGACCGAGCAGACAATTCTCCGGATGCTTGATCTGGAGCAGAAATCCGTTCAGGAAATCACGACGCTTACGGGCTGGGGTGCCAGTAAAGTCAAAGTGACAGCGATGCGCGCCCGGCGTAAACTCAACGAGACGCTCAAACGCCTCGAATCCACCCGGCCACATGAATAACGAACCCGGCCATAACCTTTGGGAACAGACCGCCGCCGCCGCCCGACGCCGCGGGGTGCAGTCGTCAGCGCCCGGGGCCGCCGTGCTGCCGCCGCCCGGGTTTGCCAGCCGGCTCGCCTCAAAATGGGTCGAATTGCGGCAGAACGAGACCTTTCGTCTGTGGTGCCGCTGGTCGTTGAGAGCCGCAGTTGCCGGGGCGGTCATTGCGATTATCATGGCCCTCATTCCGCCTCCGCGGGCACCAGGGGCACCGCTGCGGGCTCCCGGTGTGGATGTTCCCTCCCTTTCCCCTCCGTGAAACATTTTATCCATCGCTACGGGCTTATTACCGTCTGCCTCGGCGTGCTCTTCGCCTCGGGGATCGCGGCGGGTTTTCGCTGGGGCCAGCATCAAACGGTGCGCCAGGCGGCGGACGTGCCGGCGACGGATACTCCGGACCTGACCCCGGAACAATGGGGCGAGAATGCCGCCGCCGCTCTGCAAAAGGACCTCGACCTTAGCGCGGAGCAGACGGATAAGGTTCGCGGCAGCATCGCCGGGCCGGCCCGGCAGATTTTTGAAGAAAAACAGCGCGGCAACCTCAAGATTCACCTTCGCTTACTGGAAGCGCATGATATACTCACCCGCGACGTTGGTCTGACCGACAAGCAAAAAGCCCTCCTCAAAATCCGCCGCGAGCAATTGCGGCTGCACATTCTCGACAAATTCAAATCAATCCTCGGAGACCAGCCGGATCCCATTCTGAGCGGTCTTTGATTTTCCCTCCACTGCATGTCCGCCAAAGGATATATCATGAGTCTCTCGCTCGCCGGCACCATCGCCGCGCTGGGTCTTTTGATGTTCCATGGAAAGGAAGCGCCTGCGCCGCAGCCGGTCGTGACCGCGAGTGGAGCCGCGCGTTCGGTTCCCGGGAAGCGGATCGCTGCGCCGGCGACCGCGAAATTCAGTCCGGCGGCGAAACCCGTTGCCGCGAAGCCGGCTGCGCCCGGGCCGGCAGCCACCGGGCGTGCGCTGACGACGGAAGAACTCACCGCCCGCGCCGCCCGCGTCGAGCAGGAGGCCAATCACGATCTCCGCCGGCTTGTCGAACTGCTCGATCTCAATGAGACTCAGCAGGACCGCGTCTTTCAGACTCTTGTGGAGCATTCCCCGTCATGGACGCCCGGTATGCAAAGCGCTCCAGCTACCGGATTCGCCTCGTCCGCGGGCAAACGTTCGGAGTTCGATCAGCCCTCAGGGTTTTCTGTCGCTCCCGTTCTGGAAAATCCCGCGGCCAAAAAGCCGGTCGCGGATACGCCCATCGCGGATACGCCAGCCGTTACCGTGGCACCTGTCGTTGACGAGCCAAAGGTCAATACTGATCCCATGAACGAAATCATGGCCCTGCTTGATCCCATTCAGCAGGACACTCTGCTCAAAGATGAAATGGATCGTGTCGCCTGGTGGGCAGAAGTGCTGGAGGAAATCACTCCGCGGGATGACGTGCCGCTGCTTACGCCCGCAGTCCCGGGCACCGGTGCCGGCGAAGTGCAGACTTACGAAGGTTCAGACGTCCTGGAGTAGCCGGGTATCACGCCGCGATGAGTGCGCCGCCGCAGGAACTGCCGCAGCCGGCCGTGCAGCCAAAGCAGTGTCCGCCGGTGCGGATGGGCAGGGCAGGGAAGTTGTCCGGAGAGACCTCCCACAACATCAGCGGTGCACCGGTCTCCGGATGGCGCACCGGGAGACGGACCATCTGATTAAAGTCGCAGTCGAAGACTTCACCCTCCCAACTCACATTGATCGTGTTGCGGCACATGAGCCCGGCAACGGTGCCGGGATTGAAGCTGTCCTTCAGCAAGGTCATGTATTCGGAGAGCCGCCCGTCGTTTTTCAGCCACGACGCGAACCGGCTGATCGGCATGTTGGTGATGGTGTAGAGCCGGTGAAACTCGATGCCGAAGTGTTCGCGCAGGGCGATGCGGTAGTCGTCCTCCAGTTCCTCCTGAGCGGGTGGAAGGAACGCTCCGTTGGGGTTATAAACGAGGTTGAGGATGAGCGACGGCGTGCGGCCATAGCCGAGTTCGTTCAGCCGCTGAAACCCGGCGATGCTCCGGTCGAAGACCCCGTCGCCGCGCTGCTCGTTGACGTTCTTCGGTTCGTAGCACGGCATTGAGGCCACGATTTCCACGCGATGCTCCGCGAGAAATTCCGCCACCCACACGTAGCCGGGCTCGCTCAGGATCGTGACATTCAGCCGGTCGAGCACGCGGCGGTTGCCTGACATATTGCGCACGGTGGTGACGAGGCGGCGGAAGTCCGGCACCATTTCCGGCGAGCCGCCCGTGAGGTCCACCGTGGCGATGTCAGTGCCGGCGAGCCATTCGAGCACACGGTCCACCGTGCCGGAGGAGATGATCTCCTTTCGCTTCGGCCCGGCGTTCACATGGCAGTGCGTGCAGGTGAGATTGCAGAGTTTGCCGGTGTTGAGCTGGAGAATCTCCGGACGGGCACGGCGGAGCGGCACCCCGTGTGTGAGCAGTGCGGCGTCGAAGTCGTTGGCGGGGGAGGGCATCCCCCACCAAAAGCGAGGAACCGGCGAAACATCAACATCCGATTACCTGACTGATAAATCCCGCAAATCAAGGCCCTCTCAGCACTTTGGAGCAAGTGATGGCCGGTAAACACTGCTGTCATTTCGGCTGCAGTCCAGTCGCGCGCCGGTTACCTTTTTAGCGCGTCGCGGATTTCAGTGAGGAGTTTCACTTCATCCGAAGGCCCGGGCGGAGGAGATGCTGACTCCTGAGCTTTCATTTTTGAAATCAATGCATTGGCCGGCTTCACGATAACAAAAAAGATGACGGCCGCAGTGATGAGGAAACTGATGAGCGCCCCGATGATGCCGCCCAGGTCAAGCTCGATGAGCTTGTTGACGGATTTCTCCACTTCCTTTCCAGCAATCATTTCCTTTACCGTTACCATCCTCTCGGTGAGTGGAATGGTAAGTTTGGGGTTGGGGCCGCCCCCCGCGAGGGCGAGAATTGGCTCAACGATGCCTTTGGTGAAGGCGCTGACGATTCCTGTGAAGGCGGCACCGATGATGACCCCGGTCGCAAGGTCAACGACGTTGCCCTTGAGGATAAACTTTTTGAATTCGTTAAGCATGGAATGAGCGGGATGGAGTGTTTCAGTTCATCATGGCAGAGCGGAAGCCGGTGCCGCAGGAATCCTGCCGGGTTGTCCGGATTTTCACAACAAACAAATACCCTCCACCACGATACCATGCGGCACCGTGGCGGCACGCGAGTCAACGGCATCCACCAGGGAGGAAGTCGAAGCGGCTAACAAAGCCGCGGTCCCGGGTATTACGCCACAATGTCGCTGATGACTTTGCCTTCCGCGACAATCTCGATGGGGCGGGCTCCGGGGGCCATCAACTCCTTGTCGGCATTGATGCCGAGTTGGTTATAAATGGTGAATGCGAGATCTTCGACAGTGAGCGGGTCATTCTCCGGTTCGGCACCGAGGGCGTCTGAAGAGCCATAGACCATGCCTTTCTTGAGGCCGCCGCCGGCGAGCATGACACTGAAAACTTTCGGCCAGTGGTCGCGGCCGCCGGTGGCATTGATTTTCGGCGTGCGCCCGAATTCAGAAGACACCATGACCAGGGTGCTGTCGAGCAGACCGCGCTCGCTGAGGTCGCGGATGAGGCGGGCGAAGGCCTGGTCGAACTTCGGCACCTGGCCTTCCATCGCACCTTTGACATTATCATGGTGATCCCAGCCGCCGTAGGTGGTGGAAACAAAACGCACGCCGCTTTCCACGAGCCGGCGGGCCATAAGGAGTCGCATCCCGGCCTCGTTGCGGCCGTATTCGTCTTTCAGTTTATCCGCTTCTTTCTCGAGGGCGAAGGCTTCGCGGGCCTGCGGGCTGCTGATGAGTTTATAGGCGTCCTGATAGAACGTATCCATTGCCGTCAGGGCGTCGGACTTTTCAGCGGCCTTAAAGTGATTGTCTATTCCGTCGAGGATGGCACGGCGGCGGTTGAAGCGTCCTTCGGTGATGCCGCCGGGCAGCGCGAGATCCTGGACCTTGAAGCTCCCGCTGCCGGGATCTGCTCCGAGACTGAACGCACCAAAGGCACTGCTCAGGTAGCCGCTGCCGGCGAATTCATTCGGTTGGCCAGGGATGCAGACGTAAGGCGGGAGATTGTTCCGCGTGCCAAACTCATGAGACACCACCGAGCCGAAACTGGGATACTGGAGCGCCGGGCTCGGACGGTAGCCGGTGAACATATTGTGGGTGCCGCGCTCGTGGGCGGCTTCGCCGTGCGTCATGCTGCGGCAGACGACCAGTTTGTCGGCCACCTGCGCCGTATTCTTCCAGAGTTCGCCGAACTGGATGCCGTCCACATTGGAATTGATGGCTCCAAGCGGCCCGCGGTATTCGGGCGGCGCGAGCGGTTTCGGATCAAAACTTTCCTGGTGGGCCATGCCGCCGGGCAGGAAGATGTGAATAATGCTCTTCGCCTTCCCTTCGACGGACGCGTAGTTTTTCTGGTCCGCACGGGCCTTCATTTTGAAGAAATCACCGAGCGTGAGTCCGAGTGCGCTACAGGCTCCGACGTGAAGGAAACCGCGGCGGCCGAGGCGGTTGGCATACTGGGCGAATTGGTTCATGGATTGACGGGGGTTGGAAATGGATGACAGGAATAAGCCGAAGATACGCTAAATTTCCAGCGGTTTATCGAATGGCTTCACCCGGATGCTTACGGTTTCCGGGGAGTCGGCAAGGATCGTCCGCAGGGTGCCGCAGGATCCGGCCGCACATCCCCTGGACATCGTGGCCCGCCGGTGGCAATCGCCAGGCTTCATGCAGCAATCCATCGTTACTCTCGACCTCGAAGGCGTTCTCGTGCCGGAAATCTGGATCGCGTTCGCCGAACGCACCGGCATTGAGGGCCTCCGCCTCACGACGCGCGACATTCCGGACTACAACGTGCTCATGCAGGGCCGGCTCAAACTGCTGGAAGAACACGGACTGAAACTCGCCGACATCCAGGCGGTGATCGCCGGTCTCACTCCGTTGCCTGGCGCGAAGGACTTCCTCGACGAACTCCGCCGACTCACGCAGGTCATCATTCTTTCCGACACCTTCGAGGAATTCGCGCAGCCGCTCATGCGTCAGCTCGACTGGCCGGCCATCTTTTGTCATCGCCTTGAGGTCGCGCCCGACGGACGAATCAGTGGCTACCGGCTGCGTCAGGAGGATCAGAAGCAGAAGTCCGTCGCCGCCCTCAAGAGCCTCAACTTCCGCGTCATCGCCGCCGGGGATTCCTTCAACGACACCACGATGCTCATGGAAGCCGACGCCGGATTCTTCTTCCACGCCCCCGCCGCCATTCGAGCCCGGTTTCCGCAGTTCCCCGGCTTCGACGACTACGGCGAACTGCTGTCCGCCATCCGCGGCGCGCTAAGCGGCCCGACGGATTTTAAAACGGGGCTGGAGCAGTGAGAGTGAGCGGATTGGTGAGAATGCGCAGCCTTCAGCGCCTCCACCGCCTCAATGACTTTCGCGTCGGGCACGTCCTTGTCCGCCCGGATGGTGCACCACTTTTTCGCATCCTTCGCGGACTGCGTCTTCAACTCGTTCAGAGTCACCTTTTCCCGGTCGAGGGAAATCGCGCCGTCCCGGGCAATGTCCACCGTTGCATGCCCCAATTATTGGTCTGACCAGTTGTTCCGGCCAGTTGTTCCCCTGGCCAGTTGTTCCCGTAAGATCACCCTATGTTGCGCCCGCCGGGTGTTATACTCCGCTCCACCCCGCCTTCCCGAAGGGTCGGAGCACGAATGCAGCCCGGCAAGCTGACGAATGAGCAATGGCCCGTTGACATCGCCCGGGCGGCGGGGACAATTGTTGCCGTGACTGTGACCTTGGAATTGCCCGATGAATTGTTGGCGGAATCACTGCCGCAGGCCTCGGTATTGGCCGGGCTCCTTGAGGCGGGAGTAAGGCGGCGGCAGTTGCCGAGTCCGCTTCTGCGCGACTTGTCAGTGATGCTGGAACGGCTGGCAGCGTCGCCGGAGGCGGCAGAGGTGGCGGCGATGCGGGTTTCGGAGGAAGCACAGGAGCGGCTGGAGGAATTGCTGGAGAGAAACCGAGAGGGTGATCTGTCCGCTGATGAGCGGCGCGAGTGGGCGGAATATGAGAGGATGGAATATCCCGTCCGTGCTGCAAAATTGGCCGCGGCGGCAAGCTTGCAGGCGGAATGAGAGCGAAGGTGCCGGCAGCTTTGCGGCGGGAAGTGTGGGAGCGGGCTGGAGCGCGGTGCGAGTACTGCGGCGCCGCAGAGAATTCCTCGCCAGTAAGCTTTCATTGTGAGCATATCGTCGCTGTGCAGCACGGAGGAGAAACGGTCGCCGAAAACCTCGCAGTCGCCTGCCCGGCGTGCAATTTCCGCAAGGGCACGAACCTCACGGGCATTGACGAAACATCGCGTGATGTCGTGATGGTCTTCCATCCACGCCGGGACCATTGGGCGGAGCACTTCGCCCGGCATGGCGGCTGGATCGCGCCACTGACCGCGACCGGCCGGGCGACGAGCACGCTGCTGGATCTCAATTCTCCTGAGCGGGTCTCCGCGCGCGAATTTGAGTGGTCAATGGAGGAACGGCGGACATGGAAACTGTGAGACTACCGGCAAATTCTTGGAATCGCCGGGCGTCCGCGAGTGAGGGCTGACGGGAAACTCATCCGGCGCGGTGTGAGTGCGAAAATGCAGGTGCGGCTCGATGGCGAAACCGGAGTGAAGCGCGAACAGTTGACGAGGCGGATGCGGCACTTATGAACCAAAGACTCCTCACCCTCGCCGCAGGCCTCACGGCCTTGCTCGGGAAGCGGTTGTTACATCTACTTTCAATTCACCGTGGCGCGGCCTTCCAGGCTGTGCGGCGTCCGGCCTTCCAGGCTGGACTCTCGATTCATCAACAGGCTGGAAGCCCGCCGGCCGCACAGGCAAGGATGCCTGCGCCACGAAATGACAAAGTAGAGTTACCAGCCGCGAGTTTCGCGAGTGGGCCTAGCACCAGGACGAACCGGGCAATTTCCCCGGACGCTACTCCGCCGCGTCCTGCACGGTGAGGCCGATGGTCTCAGGTTTGTCCGCGACGCCGAACTCAAGCAGGTTCCCAGCATGTGCCCGGCCTCGAGTGAATTATTGGTGTGGCCAGTTGTTCCAGGAGATGATCCAGCAGGGGCTGGCCTAGCACTTTCTGCGCTACAACAAGGACGCGGACCTGGCGGCAGCGGAAGCAGCGGCGAGGAAGGCAAAACGCGGGCTATGGGCAGACAAGGAACCGGTGCCGCCCTGGGATTGGCGGAAGGCCAAGTAATTATTGCCAAGCTGGGGCGGGCCTGCTTCAATGCGTTTGGAGGTTCACGCCAACGCCAATGACGCAACCCGCGAAAAGCAAATTCCTTTCAGAAGCAGAAACCTTTCCTCTCGCGACGCTAGTGGGAATACTCATCACTTTTGCCACTGGCGTGGGTGCTGCACCGATTCTCATAGACATCAATCGAACAGGGCAAGGCAACACTGCGACGGCTGCGGAGTTTGTGGCCGCGGGGGTAACCGAGGATCTTACAGGTGCTTCCGTGGTTGGAATCAACGTCCCCAGCACTACGGGCAACGCCTTCTCAGGCGGAGGGCTGACGTTTTCCTTTTCGTCCCCCTTCACAGCCTCCTATGATGTCGGTCTCCTTGGGAGCGACAGTTTCCGGTCAAACAATTCTCTACTCGACAGTTATGTTTACTTGAATGCCGGCGGGCCGGGCCCCGGACCTGCCAATGTGACTGTATCAGGCCTCTCTGCGAAGTTGGAGCCGAATACCTCCTACAGGTTGTATCTTTTCGGCTCCGCCGGTCGAAATGCGAACCAAAACTCGGAGTTCACATTTCCATTGACCGGTGTCACACAAACGACGCACGTGCCCGGCACTCTCAGCGATGCCGTGGTAGCGTCCAGTTTCACGACCGGCAGCATCGTAAGTAATACGCTTACGTTCAAGTGGTCGCGTGTGGGAACAAATACCTATGCAGCATTCAATGGTCTTGCAATAACCACGATTTCCCCGCTGCAACTCTGGCGGCAGGCAAACTTTGGCACTCCGTATGCCACAGGCAATGCCGCCGACAACGCCGACCCTGAGAAAGACGGCTTGGAGAATCTGGTAGAGTTCGCCTTTGGCCTGAAGCCGAACGTGCCGGATGCGGCTGCGCTGCCGCAGTGGGTGCTGGCTGATGAGGATTACAGCCTGGCTTTCACGCGCCCGGCGAATGTGAGCGGCGTTACTTATGTGGCGGAATACAGCCCAAGCCTGGCTCCGGGAAGCTGGACCGCCGCGACCAATTTCGGTACGGCGCAGAACTACAACTTCCTCGTTCTGGCCAGTACGCAGCGGCTGTATCTGCGTGTGCGGGTGACGATGCCGTGAAAAGCCCGCTGTCCGCAGCGATCCTTGAGGAGAAGTTACCTGGGAACTTGCGGGTTCTCGGGAACTTGCGGGTCGTGGGAGAAGTTACCTGGGAAACTGTCGCTGGAAATGCCGGCAGAAGCCGTCGGGACGCAGGGCGGACGACTCGCTGCGTTGCTGACGGAAATGAGGTCAAAGCCAGACGTGAGCTCCGAGGTGATGAAGGCGCTCATCAAGTTCCAGCTCGCCGGCGACGAGGAGGCTTCCCTGGTGAACTGGAAAGCGGAAGCGGACGCCCTCGCTGCCCGCAAGGGCGATGAAACGCTCACCGTCCCGGAATTGATCAAAGCGATGGAGAACCCCCCGGCACGTCCGGTCGCGATCGCGGAAATCCGCCGGATCGGACCCAATGCGCGCGACTACCGTGACGAGCTGCTGGCCCTGATGGAAAAGGATCCTGACAATGAAGCTCTGGCGGATGCTGTCTATTCCACCGACATCAACGCTCCACATCCCTCTCCGTGGCTGGATATGCGCGAAATGTCCCCGGTGCTGAAAACGGTCGATGAAGCCCTGGCGGCATCGGACGATCCAGCCTGGCTCGCCTTCCGGCACCAGCTTGACGTATGGATGATTGACGAGCCGAAGACGAATTTCATCGTGGCCCGCGGTCTCGCCGACGACCTCGGCGACGTCAGTCCCGCACTGCGGGAGTTGTTCATCCGGGGGATGCGGGAGAATGCCCCGGACCTGGCTGGCCTGGCCTTCGGGAACGCGGCGGACTAACCACGGCCAAGTCCCTCGCCGAATGTCGCCGGGTGGGTCCGCACTGCCCGTGTGACGCAGAATGGGAGAAGTGACCCGAATGGGAGAAGTTACCCGGGAAACGGTCCTTCGAATGGGAGAAGTTACCCGGGAAACGGTCCTAGCTAGGTCCGGAAGAAGCGGCGCGGGGTAAGTGACTTTCCCAATGCACCATGTGCCGGCAGCGATAGTGCGGGCCCAAAAGAAAATTGTCGGATTTCCGGCTCCGGCTGGTTCTAGTATGAGACCACCCATGAAATCCACCGACGTTCCATCCCCTGCTGACGACGACCGCACGCTGCTGGGGCGGTATGCGCAGCAGGGGTCAGCCGCCGCGTTCTCTGAACTGGTGCGCCGCCATGTGGATGCCGTCTATTCCGCAGCCCTGCGGCGGGTGAATGGCGACCATGCGCTGGCGGAGGATGTCACGCAGACGGTCTTTGCAGATTTTGCCCGCCAGGCCGCGCGCATTGAGATCCCGGCGGGCGGCTGGTTGCACCGGCACACGGGATTCGTGGCCGCGAAGATGACCGGCAAAGAGCGCCGCCGCCGCGCACGAGAACAGGAAGCCATGAACCCAACACTCACTCACACCCACGACCCTGAATGGCAATCCACCGCGCCACTGCTGGATGCAGCTCTGGACACGCTGCCCTCCTCTGACCGCGATGCCATCGTGCTGCGGTTCTTTGAGCAGCAGGACTTCCGCTCGGTGGGGGCAGCGCTGGGCATGAGCGATGACTCTGCGCAAAAGAAAGTGAGCCGGGCTCTGGAGAAACTGCGCGGCGCGCTCAGCCGACGCGGCATCGCCAGCACGGGC
>JANNVM010000295.1:0-2218 GCA_031414455.1 Verrucomicrobiota bacterium | reverse complement strand
ATACAGATCCGTGCCATCCTCAAATAGCACATAGACAAAGCTATCGCCGACGAATGAATAGCCGCGCACAACGCGCGCGCCGGGAACCGAGAGCATCGTCGTTGTCAGCGGATAGGTGACCTGATTCTCGACAATTTGCGGTGCTTGGCCGGGATACGTCGTGCGGATGATGACCTGCACATCGGAGAGATCTGGCAGTGCATCGACAGGCGTTGTTCGCACCGCGCCAATGCCGATAACGGTCAAGACAAGTGCCGCAACCACGACCAGCCCGCGCGCCTTTACCGACCAGCGGATGATAGCTTCAATCACTTGGCACCGGCTTTCTTGTTAGTCGCGGCGGTCCGCTCCAGCGGGCGAACTTCAATACCGGTCAGGCTGGCTTCGGAATCGAGCAGGAACTGACCCGATACGACAACTTTCTCACCGATTGCCAAGCCTTCGATGATTTCAGTCTGGCCACCACCTTCGCGGCCCGTTCTGATTTCTGCGGGATGATAACGGCCATCGCCCATTGCCAGCATTACAATCGTGCGTGTGCCTGTTCGGATCACCGCCTCGCTAGGCACGAGCAGCGCTGGCCTTGCATCACCGCCAAGGGCCACGCCTGCAAACATGCCTGGGCGAAGACGACCGCCGCGATTGGCAAGCTCGATACGGACAGTAAGCGTCCGACTATCCGCTTGCGCGGTTGGCAGGATCGCTATGATCCGCCCACCAAATGTCTCACCCGGAAACGCGGTGAGGGTCGCGGTGGCACTTTGCCCGATGCGAACCGCGCTTGCCTGGGCTTCGGGAACAGCGGCATTAAGCCATACCGTGCCAAGCCCGGTCACTTGGGCGAGCGTCTGGCCTTGGCTCAAGGTCACGCCAGCACGCGCATCAAGTGTCTGGATCACCCCGGAAATCGGCGATGTAATGGTGATCGTGCCATTGGTGCGTCCGCTGCGCTCAACGCTTGAAATCAGGCCGTCAGACATCCCCATCAGCCGCAACCGCTGGCGCGCAGCGGCAGTCAAATCGGGCCTGCCGAGACGCTTAACGCTCAAAAACTCGGTCTGTGCGCCGCCCCATTCGGGCAATTGCACATCGGCAATAGGCGCGCCTGCGCGCACCACGTCTCCGGGCGCGCGAGCATAGACGCGAGACACGAAACCGCCCGAGCGCGCCTGAATGATCGCTACATCGCGTTGGTTGAAATCAACGGTGCCGGTGACGTTGAGCGTAGCGGCAAGACTTCCCATTTGTGCGGCAACAACGCGAATACCCAGATTCTGCATAGCAGACGGATCAATGCTAACGCCTTGCGCCGCGCCCGAAGCCGCGCCGCCGCCATCTGCACATTTGGGTTCAAGCTCCATATCCATAAACGGCGATTTTCCGGGCTTGTCGAATTTTTGCTGCGGAAACATCGGATCGTAATAATACAACGCCTCGCAGCCGTCGGCACTTTTAGTGGTGGTCGCTGGAGCGCCGCCGCTCTGGCCCAGATAGTAGCCGCCACCGCCTGCGATCAATGTTGCAGCCATTATTCCCGCACGCCACTTTGCTAAATTAGGTGCTGCCTGCGTCGTATCGGTCATGGCCGATCTCCCCCGTAAGTTATGTTGATACGAATAGCGTCGCGGGCGACTTCGGCCTCGCGGACGAGCAAATCGACTTCGGCCTCGGCAACCGTGAGCGTAGCCAGCAACGCCGTTCCCAGATCGACGGTGCCAGCGCCGTAGCTATCAAAGTCGAGCTTGGCCCGCTTCCGTGCAAGCGGCACCAGATTGTCGCGCGCATTCTCCAGACGTGCGTGGTGCATCGCGTGTTCGGCCAGATCGCCCTCCAGCGCAGCAATCGCTTCGCGTTCACCGGCTAACCGATCAAACCGCGCGCGTTCGGCTTCGCTTGCCCGAGCCGCAATTTTGGGGTCTTGGCGCTTGCGCCCAAACAGCGGCAGGTCAATCGACACACCGACCGAAACCAGATCGCCGAAATTTGGTTCGCGGCGACCGTATGACGCGCTGACTTTCCAGTCGGGGGTCTTGTCGGCGCGGGCGAGCCGGGTTTCGGCGTCCATCGCGGCAGTTTGGGCGTCAAGCGCGCGCAGACTTGGTAAATCGCTAACGCCTGCGAGCAACGCACTGCGGTTGATTGTTAGTTCGGGAGGCGCTCCAGCGACCGATGGGTCGGGATCACCGGTGTAGCGTGACAGCCTTGCCCGAGCTTTCGC
>JANNVM010000294.1:0-4169 GCA_031414455.1 Verrucomicrobiota bacterium | reverse complement strand
GCCATGCCTAAACCATCCGAAAGCAGCACCAAGTTTATCGAGCGTAACCGGGCACCGCGCGTGCATATTGAATACGAACTGTTCGTGGACGGTGCCCAGAAGAAGGTCGAACTGCCCTTTGTTATGGGCGTAATGGCCGATCTGTCAGGCAAACCCGCCGAGGCCCTGCCGCCGGTGGCCGAGCGCAAATTCCGTGAAGTGGATATGGACACGTTCGACAAATTCATGAAGGACGTGAAGCCGCGCGTCAATTTTGCCGTGCCGAACGCGCTCTCGGAAAATGAGGGTGAACGCATCAATATTGATGTCACGTTCGACAGCATGGATGACTTTTCGCCGGAAAAGATCGCCGCCAAAGTGGAGCCGCTCCGCAAGCTCCTCGAAGCCCGCACGCAACTGTCCAATCTCCTGACCTACATGGATGGCCGTGCTCAGGCGGAGAATCTGATTGAGCAACTGCTCGGCGATCCCGCCCTCATGAAGTCTGTCATGGGCAGCGCCAAACCCGCCGAAGAGGAAGCCTAAACCATTCTCCTGCCCACACACCATGCCACAAGCCCAGGAACAATCCGCCGCCACCGAGGGAACCCTCGAACTTTCCGAGTTCGACCGGCTCCTCGACAAATCATTCAAGCCGAAGACGGACGATGCCAAGAGTGCGGTGCGCTCCGCCGTCGCCGTGCTCGCCGCTGAAGCCCTCAAGGGCACCACTGTCAGCAAACAGGACTCCATCTCCTATATTCAGGGAGTCATTGCAGAGATCGACAAGAAGCTCACGAAGCAGCTCAATCTCATCATGCACCATGAGGAGTTCTCCAAACTCGAAGGCTCATGGCGAGGACTGCACCGCCTCGTTTTCAACTCCGAGACGGGCACGGATCTCAAAATCCGGGTCATGAACTGCTCGAAGAAAGACCTGCACCGCAGCCTGCGCGCCTATGGCGGTGCCAACTGGGACCAAAGCCCGCTCTTTAAGAAGATCTACGAAGATGAATTCGGCACCCCCGGCGGCGAGCCTTTTGCCACGATCATCGGGGACTTTGAGTTCGATCACACCGCGCCCGATGTGGAACTGCTGCGGAATCTCTCCAAGATCGCAGCCGCTGCCCACGCACCGTTCATCGCCGCGGCCAGCCCAAGGCTGATGAACATGGATACCTGGCAGGAACTCATGAACCCGCGCGACCTCGCCAAACTGCTCGACAATGCCGAGTACGCCGGCTGGAAAAGTCTGCGCGAAAGCGAAGACTCCCGCTTCATTGGCCTCGCCATGCCGCGCTACCTCGCACGGCTGCCCTACAGCACCAAGAACAACCCGATTGATGCCTTTGCGTTCGAGGAGGAATCCAGCAGCAGCGATCACCACAATTTTGTGTGGGCCAATGCAGCCTACGCGATGGCGACGAATATCACGCGTGCCTTCAAGACGAGTGGCTGGTGCGCCCAAATCCGCGGCGTGGAGAGCGGCGGCCTCGTGGACAATCTCCCCGTCCACACGTTTCCCACCGACGACGGCGGCGTGGACATGAAGTGCCCCACGGAAATCGCCATCACCGACCGCCGCGAGCACGAACTCGCCCGTCTCGGCATGATGCCGCTCTCCCACTGGAAAAACACCGACTTTGCGGCCTTCATCGGTGCGCAGTCGCTGCAAAAGCCTGCCAAGTATGACGACAAGGATGCCACCGCGAACGCCAACCTCTCCGCACGCCTCCCCTATCTCTTTGCCGTCTGCCGATTCGCCCACTACCTCAAGTGTATCGTCCGCGACAAAATCGGCTCCTTCAAAGAGCGCGATGACATGCAGACCTTCCTCAATGACTGGATCATGCAGTTCGTCTGCGATCCCAATGTCTCCGAGAGCCAGAAAGCGCACTATCCACTTTCCGGTGCCGAGGTCCAGGTGCAGGCCGACCCGGAAAACCCCGGCTACTACCGCGCCCAGTTCTTCCTCCGCCCGCACTTCCAGCTCGAAGGCGTCAATGTCAGCCTCCGCCTCGTCTCCCGCCTGCCCTCGGAAAAGAAGGGTGCCTGATTTCACTCCCAACAACCACACAAACACACCAACCAAACCAAAACTATGGCATTCGATACTTTCCTCCAAATTGAGGGCCTCCCCGGTGAGTGCCTTGATGCAAAACACAAGGCCTGGATTCAGCTCTTCTCACTCAGTCACCAGGTTCACCAGGTCGGCGACGGCTCCGCCTCCGCCGTCGGCGTCCGCACCGCCGGCAAGTGTGACCACGGCGACATACATTTCACCAAGACCATGGACAAGTGTACGCCCCACCTGCTCTTGAAATGCTGCACGGGCAAACACTACCCCAAGGCCATCATCGAAGTTTGTAAAAACACCGGGCAGAAGGAAGTGTTCATGAAATACACCCTCGACCACGTCGTCGTCAGTTCCTACAACGTCGGCATGGGTATGGGCCAGGAAGCCCCCATGGAAAGCGTGTCCTTCAGCTACTCCAAGATCAAATGGGAGTACACCGACATCAACTCCCAGACCGGAGCCAAGGGCGCCACCACACCCGCCACCTGGAATACCCAGACCAACTGCGAAACCTAACCCGCCCCTCCGGAAGCCTCATTCACCGCACAGCCCGGGCAGCCGAAGAGAGCCTCGCTTTCTTCGCGCTGCCCGGGCCGCGTACCGCCGCAGTAACCGGGGCGGTCCCCGACCCCGGCGCGGCATCACAACCAGACTTGGTCCCGGGCCATTCCATCCGTGACATCCGTGAAATCCGTGGTCCATTCCGCAAAAAGCCATGACTCCTCCGCCTGAAATCGAATCCCTGCTCAAGACCGGTGATCTCACCGGCGCGCTTTCCGCCGTAAAAGCCGCCATTCGCAAGGCACCCACGGAGGCCGATTTGCGCTTCACGCTGTTTCAGTTGCTCAGTGCCACCGGCGACTGGGAGGGGGCGTCGAATCAACTCGTCGCGTTCTCCGAACTCACCGGACGCCAGTCGCCGCTCGCCATTGTTTTCAATGATCTCATCAAGGCCGAAGTGATGCGCAAGCTCACCTTTCAGGGCGAGAAGCTGCCGGTGATCTTCGGCGAGCCGCCGCCATGGGTGCCGCTGCTGGTCCAGGCTTGTTCCCATTTTGCCAAAGGTGAATACGATGCGGCACTGAAATTGCGCAGCCAGGCACTGGAGGAGGCACCCGGCGTTTCCGGCACCATCAACGGCACGCCCTTCGCGTGGATGATGGATGGCGACTCCCGCTTCGGTCCACTCCTTGAGATCATGATGCGCGGCACTTACTACTGGGTGCCCCAACAGCGCGTCCGGGAAATGAAATTCGGCGAGCCCAGCCACCTCCGCGACCGCGTGTGGGCCGCGGCGGAGATCACTTTCGAAACCGGCGGCACCACGCACGGGTTTGTGCCGGTACGTTATCCCGGTGCCCATTCCTGGCAGGATCCCGCGCAGCAACTCGCCCGCACCACCGGTTGGGATGAGCCCGCGGAGGGCGTCTATCTCGGCCGCGGCCAGCGCGTGTTCATGACGGACAGCGCGGAGATTCCACCCCTCCCCGGCGAAGATGCCTCTGTCATGATTGCCGCCGCCAAGCGCAAACTCGGAGAAGCCTGGGCTCAACTCACACTCTAACAAAAAACATGAAGCCCAAAGTTTATCTCACCCGCCTTCTTCCTCCCTCCGTCATGCAGCGGTTGGAAAACGAAACCCAACTCACGTGGCACCGCGATGACAGCGTCGCCTCCAAGGCCACCATCATCGCTGGTGCGCAAGAATGTGACGCGTTGCTCTGCAACATCACTGATCCCGTGGATGCAGAAATCCTCGCAGCCTGCCCCAACCTCAAAGTAGTCGCGAATTTCGGTGTCGGTTTCAATAACATCGATGTCACTGCCGCCACCGCCCGCAAGATTCCCGTCACCAATACCCCTGGCGTCCTCACGGACCCCACTGCAGACATCGCCTTTGCCCTCCTCCTCGCAGCCGCCCGCCGCGTCGGTGAAGGTGAGCGCCTCGTCCGCGCCCAACAATGGACAGGCTGGAACCCCATGCAACTGCTCGGCGCCGATGTCTCCGGGGCCACCATGGGTCTCATTGGCTTCGGCCGCATTGGCAAGGCCATGGCCAAACGTGCCCAGGCCTTTGACATGCCATTGATCTATTGGAACCGCACTCGTCTTA
>JANNVM010000293.1:0-3811 GCA_031414455.1 Verrucomicrobiota bacterium | reverse complement strand
TAAATGGCGGCTCGATGGCGGCGCATGGAGCGCCGATGTCCCGCTCGTCGCGGCCAGTGTCCTCGCCGGCGACCCGTTCTCTGCGACGATGTATGATAACGCCGCGCCCATAATCCTGACGAATCTCCCCGGCGGCACCCACACCGTGGAAGTCCTGGGCAGGAACTCCGGCGGCGACTGGCAGGACTCTCCCGTCTCCGCCACCTGGACCGTGCAGGCCACGCCGCCGGACACCGACGGCGACGGTCTCCCGGACGCATGGGAAAGTGCCAACGGATTGAATCCGAACGACAACACCGACGCCGCGCAGGACAAGGACGGCGATACCGCGAGCAATATCAGCGAGTACATCGCCGGCACCGATCCGCAGAGTGCGGCGAGTGTTCTCCTCGCCACCCACTCGCTGCTCGCCAATGGCACCGCTGACATCACGTTCGACGCCGTCGCCGGCAAATCCTACAAGATCGAAGCCAGCCCCGATCTTGCCGCCGCCTCATGGGTCACCATCGCGACGCTCCCCGTGCAGTCTGCCAGCGGACCCGTCACCGTGAATGATCCTGACGCCGCGGCGCAGAAGCGGACGTTCTACCGGGTCACGACTCCGGGTTCGTAAGCGCCCAGGACTTTGCGGACGGCCTCCAGCATCCGCGACTCGCTGCCAGGCGCCACCCACGACCAGTCGTCGAGGTTCGGATCGCGCTCCGCGATGTGGCGTCCGGTCGGAACATAGCCGCACGCGCCTTCGCCATAACCCGCAGTGCAAACGAAAGCGTCCGGCCGGGCGGCCTGTGCCGCGAGTTGGAATTCGACGTAGGACTCTCCGGGCAGCAGCAGAATCTGCGCACTGCCGAAATCAATCACCGGAATCTGAATCCGGTGGCCGGCATCGGCGCGCCGGCGCCAGTTCAGCCCCATCGCGGCAAGGCATTGCTGAAACGGGGGAGTGGCGGGCGTTAGTTTTGCCTCCAGTTCCGCCGCACTGAATCCGGGATCGTCACGCGGTTCCATGCGAAGCGGCACCACGCGGAAATCGAATCCGCGGGCGGGCACGCGTTTCGTGTTATGCCATGCTTTGGTCATGCCGGCATGAATTCGCCCGGCCAGCACGGTGCGGTTCTCGCGCGAACCGTCGTTGAACTTTCCGGCGGTCACGTTGCCGCTGCATCCGGAGCAGTAGATCTGCTGCACACCCGGCGTCTCTGCCCGGCGCATCCGCCGCGCGATGCCGGGAAAATCCGCCGACACTTCGCCCTCGCCATAATAACTCATGGGATGAACCGCATAGAAACTGACGGCAGCCAGCGCTTCACCGCCATTCCAAAAGCTCAGCGTCTTCAGTTGCGGATCAATCAGCCCCTCATCCGCCGCGATGGCCTCCTCTTTGAGCGTTTTGCTGGTGCGGTCGAAATGCACCGCGCCGTCCGGCGTAACGTAGCGGCGGTTGGAGGCGACCTTTTCCACCGTTGCCTGCCCGGTGCCGATGTGCGTCAGCGGCCGGGCGGAATTCAATGATGCCCGCAGTGCCGCAGCCACCGACTGCACGGCGCGTTCGTGGAAGTCAGGATCACAAATTGTTCCTTCAAGGTTGCGCGCCCGCAGCAGGCGCTCCGCTCCGGTGTCCGCCACCGGGGCGTCGTGCTGATGCACCGTCATCACAAGAACGTGATCCGGTGCGGTTCCGGCGGCTTCGGCCAGCACCGACTGCCAGCGCTCGTAGGCTTCGTTGCGAATCTCGCACCAGTCCACGGAGACATACACAACCGGTGCCGTGCCTCCGAGCAGCACGAATCCGTTGGCCTCCAGCGGATCCACCACCCGCTTCGACAGCCACGCACCGCCCATCATTCCGTGATTCAGCGGCACTGTCACATCGGCTGTGAACGTGGCGAGGCGCAGCGGCGGTTCCCCAGGCCGGTTCGCCATGAACACAGCGAACAGGAGCGCCATCATACAGCTAACTGCGATGACCGCAGGAAACGTCCGTTGTTGAGATTCCGCCGTCACTGCGTTTGCTTCGGGGATTTTGAATTCATTACGGGACAGAGCAGTGGCGGATTATTCATGGAAACTGAGACTGGCGGTCCTTGCGCCCGGTGTCATTTCCGCAACGGCGGGCCCCGGAACGCCGCGGCACAGTCGCCTCACCCGCCGTGGTTCTCCTTATCTTCATGCGCGGCAGTAAACGACTCGCCTTGACCGCGCGCCAGGCTTCCGGCATCATCCCGCCACCATGAGAACCCCGCTCCTCCTCGCCGCCGCGTGCTTCCCGCTCTGCCTGACTTCCTGTGAACAGGGAACTGCGCCCCATTCCCCCAAAACAGCCGGTGATTCCGCATCCGGCACCGGCAGCGGTGCCATCACGGAACTCGGACGCTGGTCCATGCGCGGATTTCAGGAAGACAAGGATCTCAGCGGCATGGCGTCGTGGGATGGCGTTCATTGCCTCGTGTGCAGTGACGAACTGCGCGCCATTCAAACCGGGATTATCAGCGGCACCTCCATCACGGGCGGCCCCGCGATCACGCTGCTGCAGGGTGAGGGCAAGGAAGTGGACGCAGAAGGCGTTACCGTGGCCCGCGGCGAGGGCTGTTATTACGTTACCGGTTCGCACGGCGTCGGAAAAAAAAACGGCAAATTGCAGGCCTCACGCTGCACGGTGTTTCGCGTTCCGGTAAATGCCGCGACCGGCGAGCCGGGTGGAGGAGTGGAAGAGGGCAGTCTGATGCCCTGGGTGCAGAGGAATGCCGTATTGGGGAGTTCCGCCGGTCAATCCCTGCAAACGAACGGCTTCAATATTGAAGGCCTCACCTACAAGAACGGCAAGCTGTGGTTCGGCGTCCGCGGGCCAAACGTGAACGGCGACGCTTTTGTCATCGAAGCCGTCCCGTCATCGCTCTTTGGCGGCACCCCCCAGGCCTCGCTGCACCGCCTGAAAATCGGGCCGGGACTGGGCATTCGCGAAATCGCGGCGCTCAAGGAGGGCTTTCTTGTTGTGACCGGTGCGGCACCGTCTGATGTGGGCAGCGACGGCTCGTTCGCGCTCTTCTTCTGGAATCCAGGGGGCGCGGCGCGGCTGATCGGCGAGATCCCCAACCCGTCAGCAAAAGCTGAGGGACTCTACATTCTCAACGATGCCGCGGATCATTTGGACGTGCTGGTGATCTTCGACGGCGCCGCCGGCGGCGGTCCGAAAGCCTACCGTGTGGCAAAGTCCTGACTCATGCTGGAGATCGCGGAACTCAAACTGCCGGTGGATCACACGCCGGAGGACCTGGCGCAGGCCGTGTTGGTGGCGCTCCATGCGCCGCACGGCGAAGTGCTGGAGACGAAAGTCCACAAACGCGCGTTTGATGCCCGGCGCGGCCGGGTGCTGCTGATCTACACACTGCATGTGGCCGTGCGTGATGAGGCCGCGGCGCTGGAGCACTATCGCCGCGAACTGGCAAAGGTTCGCCTCCTTGAGGAGAAATGTTATACCGGACTGCACGGCATCAGCATCAGGGAGAAACCGCCGGACCTGCGCCCCGTTGTCGTCGGTACCGGGCCGTGCGGGCTTTTTGCCGCGCTGCTGCTGGCGCGATGCGGCTGGAAGCCCATCGTCCTTGAGCGCGGCAAACCCGCCGGTCCGCGGGCCCGTGATGTCACAGGCTTCTGGCGGCGCGGCATGGAGTTCAATCCCGACAGCAACGTGCAGTTCGGTGAGGGCGGCGCGGGCACCTTTTCCGACGGCAAACTCTACACGCAGATCCGCGACCGCGAACACCGCATCCCGTGGCTGCTCGAGGAACTCGTGCACGCCGGCGCGCCGGAG
>JANNVM010000292.1:0-3390 GCA_031414455.1 Verrucomicrobiota bacterium | reverse complement strand
GCGGATACAGTAAAGAATCTCACCGAGCGCTGTGAGTGGCACGTAGAGTTCGGTCGCCATTTTCAGCGTGTTCGCTATCCCCGCGTCGGCAGTGCGCATGTGCCGAATGATGAGGCTACTGTCGAGAGCAAGGCTACCAGGCATTTTCATCAACCTTGGCGCATTCAGCGAGAGCAGCTTCGAGCGCCTCACCTTCGATTCCCGAGAGTCTGCCGGAGGTGGCGTCAACCATCGCACTCCGTGCGGCGCGGCGCTCGACGACAAGTGCGTCTATAAACTGCGCCGTCTCAGCCAGCCTGTCCGCTGGCATTTTGCGGAGTTCTTCATTGAGGGTTGCAGTGCTCATGGCGCGAAGCTTATCACGAATGATTCCCGGGGCAAGCCCCCACCCGCCGCACCGGCACGCCCCTCGCCCCAAGGTACTCCTTCACGCTGTCCACGGTGAACTCGCCGAAGTGGAAAATGCTGGCGGCAAGCACGGCGTCGGCTTTGCCATCGCTGAGCACGGTCACCATGTGATCCAGGTTTCCCGCGCCGCCGCTGGCGATGACAGGAATGGTGACGGCTTCACTCACGGCGCGCGTCAGAGCGACATCGTAGCCGGCTTTGGTGCCGTCGGCGTCCATGCTGGTGAGCAGGATTTCGCCGGCGCCGCGGCGGCAGACTTCGGCGGCCCACGCCACGGCATCGAGTTCCGTGCGGTTGCGCCCTCCATGAGTATAGACCTGCCAGGTGCCGTCCTTGTTCGACCGCGCATCAATGGCCACGACGATGCACTGACAACCGAAGGTGCCCGCGCCCTCGTCAATCACCCCGGGATTTTGAATGGCGGCGGTGTTGATGCTGACCTTGTCGGCACCGGCGCGGAGCATCGCTTTCATGTCGTCCACCGTGCGGATGCCGCCGCCGACGGTAAGCGGCATGAAGCAGCGCTCGGCAGTGCGTTCCACCACATCAATCATCGTGGCGCGTCCGTCCGATGAGGCGGTGATGTCGAGAAAGACAAGTTCGTCCGCGCCCTGATTGTTGTAAGCCACGGCAGATTCGACCGGATCACCGGCGTCACGAAGTTCGAGAAACTTCGTGCCTTTGACGACACGGCCTTTGTCCACGTCGAGGCAGGGGATGATGCGTCTGGTTAGCATGGGGAGGAATCAGTAATCAGTAATCAGTGATCGGAGAGAGGAGGCGGGCAACACTGATTACGGATCACTGATCACCGATTACTTTCTCCCCCGTCCCCCATCATCAACTGCATGGTAACCACATCCAGCACCCGGCCGAACTTAACGCCGACCTCCTTCAGGCGGCCGCAGTCCACGAATCCGAGGCGCCGGTGCAGCGCGATGCTGCCCTCCTGATCCGCGGAAATGATGGCGATGATGCTGTGAACGCCGTTGGCCTGTGCGCGCCGGATCAATTCCTCCATGACCCGGCTGCCGAGGCCCAGCCGCTGATGCCGGTGACTGACATAAACGGAATCCTCCACGGTCTGTGCATAGGCGGCCCGCTTGTGAAACGGCGAGAGACTGCCCCATGCCACGACTTCGCCCTCCTCCTCTGCGACAATCACGGGATGCCGCGGGCCGCGACCGGCGAACCAGATGCGCCGTGCCTCCTTTGTCTCCGGCTCCACCTGATAGGTGCAGGTGCAGGCTAGAACAAAATGATTGTAGATGGCGTTGATGGCCGGCAGATCGGTTTCAGTGGCGTCGCGCAGAAGCATGGCGGAAGCATTCTACGGGTGGCGGCGAAGAAAATGGATAATTTTTACAGGACTCCGGTGCGGCGACGAATGGAACCGGAGCCGCCCGGCGGGCGATGAATTTTTTTCGCAGAAAGCTGCAAGGCCCGCACCACTGGCGGGGAAAGAAGCTTTCTGCCATGAAACGCTCACTTCCATCCTTCGTCGCGCTGCTCGCGCTTTCCCTCACCGCTGCGGCTGATCCTGTCGGCCCGGCGTTTACCTATCAGGGTCGTCTCGACCAGAACGGCGCGCCCGCCAGCGGGTCGTTCGATCTTAAGTTTGAACTCTTCGATGCCGCAGCGGACGGCAATGCCGTTGGGGCGCCCGTCGAGTTGCCGGCACAGGCCATCACCGGCGGACTGTTCTCATCGGAGCTGGATTTCGGCGGGCCGCTGGTCTTCGACGGCACGGCTTACTGGCTGGCTGTGTCCGCCAAAGAGGCCGGCGCGGCCGACTACGTGGCGGTGCCCGGGCGCACCGCCATTCGCCCCGCGCCGTATGCGATCCATGCCTTGAGTGCCGCGACGGTGAAGGATGGTTCTGTCACCAGCAGCAGTCTCGCGGATGGAGCAGTGACGGGTGCGAAGCTCGCGCCGGCGGCGGTGGGTCTCGCGCAATTGAGCGCGCCGGGTGCGCCGAATGCAGGGCAGGTGCTCGGCTTTGATGGCGCGGAACTCTCATGGATCGATGCCGGCGGCGGCGGCGGCGGCAGTGGCCCATGGCTACTCAGCGGCACCAATGCTTTTTACAGCGCCGGCAACGTCGGGATAGGGACATCGGTGCCGGCCAGTGCGCTTGAAGTAAATGGTATCACAAGGAGCACCAGAAGTAATGTGGCCTCCCAGTATGTTCAGCTGAATGGCGGCGACTCCGGTTCGATCAAGCTGACGGCCCAGTCTGTGACTGCCGCAGAGAAAAACCTGCTCATAGAAAACCTGAGTGGCGAAGCCACGCCAGGCCCGAACAACAACATTCAGTTTGTGCTGGGAACCACCGCCGCCCCGTCCACCAAAATGACCCTCACCAGGAACGGCAACCTCGGCATTGGGGCAGCCAATCCGCAAGGCCGGCTGCATCTCTACGAACCCGTTGGATCCGTGAGTCACCGCATTGAAACGGGCGGCGGCGTCAATGCCTGGACGAGAGTCGATTTCGCCAACGCGAACGGACAGTGGGAAGTCGGCACCTCGCGAGGCTTTAATGGCGACCAGTTTTACATCTATCGTCAGGGCTCGGCCACCATCGCTTTTGCCGTCCAGCCAAACGGTGATACTGTCAGCCAGGGCTCGATGTCCTGCAAAGTTCTAACAATTCGCGGCGGCGCGGACCTCGCGGAGCCTTTTGCCATGAGCCACAGCGGCGTCGAGCCGGGCAGCGTCGTCGTCATTGACGAGGCCAATCCCGGCAAACTCAAAGCCAGCACGCATGCCTACGACAAGAAAGTCGCCGGCATCGTCAGCGGCGCGAACGGTATCAAGCCCGGGATCAGTATGATCCAGGAGGACAAGCTGGAAGCCGGCGAAAACGTGGCGCTGAGCGGGCGCGTCTATGTCAGGGCCGACACCAGTGCCGGTGCCATCGAGCCAGGGGATCTGCTCACCACTTCCTCCGCCGCAGGCCGCGCCATGAAGGCCGCGGATCAC
>JANNVM010000291.1:0-1889 GCA_031414455.1 Verrucomicrobiota bacterium | reverse complement strand
ACGAAGCCGCGGGCCAGACCCTTCAGCCGACGGCGCTGGTGCATGAAGCGTGGCTCCGGGTCGCAGGGAACAATGACGGGCCATTCGAGAATCGCGCCCATTTCTTTGCCGCTGCCGCGGAGGCGATGCGGCGGATTCTTGTGGAAAGTGCCCGGCGCAAGTCCCGGCTCAAACGCGGCGGCGGCCTTGAGGCGGGGGAACTGCAGGAGCTTCTTATCGAGGTGTCTGCTCCCTCAGAGGAAGTGCAGGCCGTCCACGAGGCACTGGACGAACTGGCTGCGGAGGATGCCATGGCCGCAGAAGTAGTCAAACTGCGCTACTTCGTGGGGCTGCCGATCCCTGAAGTGGCCGCAGTCCTTAACATCTCGCCAAGGACGGCCGACCGGCTGTGGGCCTTCGCTCGCGTTCGCCTCAAAAATGCCATTCGCGGAGAGTCGCCGCAGGGCTGAGCGTTAGGCCGGCGGCCCGTCCCGGAGCCCGTTTCCGCAGGAGTCGAAAAGTTTTTTACGGGAAGCTGGCGTGGTTTGCCGGTCGTTGGCGCATTGTAGGGGAAGAGACATGCCAACGATGACTGATTCGCAATCCATCACCGCCCAGGGAGAACGGGAAATTTTTATGGAGGCCCTTGACCATGAAAATCCGGAGGATCGTCTGTGCTTCCTGGAACGCGCCTGCAGCAGCAGGGGCGCGCTGCGCGCCCGGGTTGATGCCATGCTCGCGGATCATCATTCACCGGACACCTTCATGGCCGCACCTGCGGCCGGCGAGCCCGCGCTGAGTCCGTCCGCTACCGAACAACCCGGCGACCGCATCGGACGCTACAAACTACTCGAGAGGATTGGTGAGGGCGGCTGCGGCATGGTTTACATGGCCGAACAGGAGGAGCCGGTCCACCGCCGCGTCGCGCTAAAGGTCATCAAACCGGGCATGGACACGAAATCGGTCATCGCCCGTTTCGAGGCCGAACGTCAGGCGCTGGCCATGATGGACCATCCGAACATCGCCAAAATCCTCGACGGCGGCGTAACAGGGAAAACGGAAGTCGGAAATCAGATGTCAGAAGTCGGCCCCGAACCTGGGATCAGAAGTCTGAGAACCGAAGTCAGATCGAGGAATTTCGACGCGACCTCTGACTTCCGACCTCTGACTTCCCTTCCTGCTCCGACTTCTGTCCTCCGTCCTCTGCCCTCCGACCCCGGCCGGCCTTACTTTGTCATGGAACTGGTGCGCGGCATCCGCATCACCGATTACTGCAAGCAGCATAACCTTTCCACCCGTGAACGGCTCGACCTCTTCACCGCCGTCTGCTCGGCCGTGCAGCACGCACACCAGAAAGGCATCATCCACCGGGACCTCAAGCCGTCGAATATTCTCGTGACCGAACTCGACGGCCGGCCGGTCCCGAAGGTCATTGATTTCGGTATCGCCAAAGCCACCGAGCAGAAACTCACGGACAAAACCCTGTTCACGCAGTTCGCGCAGTTCGTGGGCACACCCGCCTATATGAGCCCGGAACAAGCGGCCATGTCCGGCGCCGACATTGATACCCGCAGCGATATCTACAGCCTCGGCGTCCTGCTCTACGAACTGCTCACCGGCTCCACCCCGTTCGATGCGAAGGAATTGCTCCACGCCGGCTTCGACGAAATGCGCCGCATCATCCGGGAAACCGAGCCGCCGAAACCGAGTACGCGCCTGACGCAGTCCGCCCGCGTCACGGCGAAACCGTCCGAGTCCGCATCAGAAGTCGGAAGCCGGAGGTCGGAGATAGGAGGATTGAAATCCGATATCCGCGATCCGCAATCCGCAATCGAATCCGACCTCGACTGGATCGTGATGAAGTGCCTTGAGAAAGACCGTGCCCGCCGTTACGAAACCGCTAGCGGTCT
>JANNVM010000290.1:0-4401 GCA_031414455.1 Verrucomicrobiota bacterium | reverse complement strand
GTGGTGCCTTTGTCGTGCAGGAAGAGGTCGTAGCGGATGCCGCTGGCGACGAAGGCGTGTTTGACGCCATCGGTCTCGCGCACGGCTTTGTAAATGTCCAGCAGGGGCGTGTGGTCGGTGTCGAGATTGCGGCAGACGTCGGGCCAGATGCACGAGGGACGGATGCACTCGTCGCAGATCCACTGCTGCTTGCCCTTCATTTGATACATGTTAGCCGAGGGACCGCCGAGATCGCTGATGGTGCCGCGGAAGTCGGGCATCTGCTTAATGGACTCCACCTCGCGGAGGATCGAGGCCTTGGAGCGGGAGGCGACAAACTTGCCCTGATGCGCCGAGATCGTGCAGAAGCTGCACCCGCCGAAGCAGCCGCGGTGCATATTGATCGAATGCTTGATCATTTCGTAGGCCGGGATGGGGCCGCGCTTGCGATATTTCGGGTGCGGCAGGCGCGTGTAGGGCAGCTCAAACGAGGCATCAATCTGTCCCTCGGTCATGACCGGGAACGGAGGGTTCACCACGAGGAGCTGCTCGCCGGTCTGCTGGAAAAGGCGCCGCGCCTTGACCCGGTTGGACTCCGTTTCGATGTGCTTGAAGTTCTTCGAATAATGCTCGCGATTCACAAGGCACTCGTCGTGAGAGTGCAGCGCGAAGTCCTCCCAGTTGCTGTTTCTGGAAGGCACCTGCCCGGGAGGAAGCAGATGGGCGGTTTGCGGAACCGACTTCAGTGAAGAGAACGGCACGCCTCGTTTCAGAAGGCGCACACATTCTTTGAGTGGCAGTTCGCCCATGCCGTAGATCAGCAAATCAGCGCGGCTGTCGGCCAGAATGGAGGGCAGCAGCTTGTTTGACCAATAATCGAAGTGGGTGACCCGGCGCAGGCTGGCTTCGATGCCGCCGATCATGACCGGCACGTCCGGGAAGAGATCCTTGAGGATGTTGGAATAGACGGTTGTCGCGTAGTCCGGACGGAATCCATGCTCGCCACCGGGCGTGTAGGCATCCTCACTCCGGAGCTTTTTGGCCGCGGTGTAGTGATTGACCATCGAATCCATGCAGCCGGAGGTGACTCCGAAGAACAGTTTTGGCGCACCGAGCTTTTTGAAATCGCGAAGGTCATCACGCCAGTTAGGCTGGGCAATGATGGCCACCTTCAGTCCCTCTGCCTCCAGCATGCGGCCGATCACGGCGGTGCCGAAGGCCGGGTGATCAACATAGGCGTCGCCGGAGACGATGATCACATCCAGTTCATCCCAGCCGCGCGCGAGCACCTCTTCACGGGTGGTGGGCAGCCAGCGCGCCGGATTCCAGACGGGATCGCGGAATGCGGGCGGGGCAGCGTTGTCGATTGGTTGCGTCACGTTGGGGGATTCCGCTTGGGGATCCCGCCCCTTCGGTGTCCGGAAGGAAATCTCAACCAGCAAGTAAGGTGACGCCGGAAGCTTTTCCCGATTCTGATGGCCGGAAGGCTACGGCAGGAAATCGCGCAGCCCGTTTTTTAAATGCCGGACGGAGGAACACCCGTGATCACTGAAGAGGCTGACGGCGCCGGCGCTGCGCTCGCCGATGCTGCAGACAATGATGACATCGCAACCGGCTGGCACTTCGCTGCGGCGTGAGGTGAGTTCGGCGAAAGGAATCCGGTGCGTGGCCGGCGGCCATGGTGTGAGGAGATGTTCCCACGCTTCGCGCACGTCCAGCACGCAGAGACCGGCGGGCGGCCTGGCGAGAATCCTCTCTAATTCCGCGGCACCGACAGCGGCTGCCATTTGCTGCGGCACCGCGCACGTAAACTCAATGTCCTGCAGCGCGGTAATCGTGGGATTTTCGCCGCACAAAGGGCACTGCGGATCACGGCGGAGACGGAGTTCGCGAAACTGCATGGTGCGGGTGTCCACATGGAGCATTCGCCCGGTGAGCGGGAGGCCGGTGCCGGTGAGGAGTTTGATCGTTTCGGTCGCCTGGATGGTTCCGATAAGTCCCGGCAGCACGCCGAGCACCCCGCCCTCCGCGCAAGTGGGAACGGTGCCGGGCGCGGGCGGGGAAGGGAAGAGACAGCGATAGCACGGCCCGCCGAGCGAAGGGGCGAAGACGCTGGCCTGGCCTTCGTAGCGAAAGATGCTGCCATAGACATTGGGGATGCCGAGCAGCACCGCCGTGTCGTTGCTGAGATAGCGTGCGGGAAAATTGTCGCTGCCGTCGAGGATGAGGTCACAGCCGGTGGCGAGCGTCAGGGCATTGGAGGCGAGAAAGCGGGTGCGGTGTGCTTCGGCGCGGATGTCAGGATAAATGAGCCGCAGCCGAGCCGCCGCCGCTTCCGCTTTCGATTTTCCGATGTCCGCATCTGTGAAGAGAAGCTGCCGCTGGAGATTGGTGAGGTCCACCGTGTCATCGTCCACGATGCGAATGCCGCCGACGCCGGCGGCCGCAAGGTACATGAGCGCCGGCGAGCCGAGTCCGCCCGCGCCAATGCACAGCACCGTACTGCACCGGAGTTTCTCCTGCGCGGCGGGTCCAAACTCCGGCAGTGACAGGTGCCGCGCAAAACGGCGGAGCCCGTCGCCGGACTCCGCCGCTGCGGATGGAATAGTTTCTGTGGTCACGTCAAAGCTGGCGGCTGAATTCCGCCACTCGCGCTGAGCATCAGGCAGCCTTCTTCTTGACGGGGGCTTCGGCGCCGCCCGGCAGCTTCGCTTTGCCCTCTTTGGCGGACTGTTCGATGAGAGTCTTCAGTTCGTCTGACTGAGCGGCTTTTGCTTTGCCGGTTTCCGCCGCGTAGTCGAACGCATCCGCGCCGGGCTTGATGACGATCTTCGGGTTGGCGCTGCCGCCATAGACTTCCTTCAGGAACGGCTCAATGAACGACTTCACTGCTGCGGTGGACTTTTCATTGTCGAAGTTCTCCTCGACGGCTTTCGCCAATTCGACGATTTTGGACGGGAGGTCTTCGTCCTCAATGATCTTGTCAGCAAGGCTCAGAAGCTGGTCGCCGGTGAAGGTGAAGGTGGCGCTGTTCTCTCCGGTCTTCTTAAAAACATCGCTGGAGGAAATCGTGCCGCTGACCTGGATTTCACTCTTGATGGAGATGCCTTTCACGAAGGTGCCGACGATGCCCTTGATGCCGGCCCACTGGCCGCGCACCTGGGTGAGTCCCTGGGCGATTTCGTCCTGGTCCACTTTCATGTCGCCGGGTTTCGGCTGCTTGCCTTCTTTGATGGCGTACTTGCGGGCGGCTTCGAGAATGTTCCCAAGATCGTCAATTCCCGCCATGGTGATGACAGTATTGCCGGCAGTATCGTCCTTCATGTCCATGAATTTGATTTCCGGAACATCATCCAGCGGGATGGGGCTTTGCCCGGTGGCCGCCATGGCTTTCTTCAAGTCGGCCATGGCACGCCAGTCTTTGGTGTAGCCGGACATGGTCACGCGGGTGGCACCGCCCTTGGTGGTCTCGGATTTGGCATCGCTCCAGACGTCCACGTTGCTGCCCATGCTTTTCATCATCTGCACCAGCATCTCCTTGCCGTCGCCGAGCGGATTCTTGCCGCCGGCCTGGCCCATCATGGCCATGGGGCCTGCGAGGTCCAGTTCCATGACGGTGGTGAATTTGGCGGAACCGTCTTTGTTGATGGTGCTTTTGTTTTCCATCTTGATGAAGCCCATAGCGGGCAGGGCCGTGCAGAGCACTGCGGCGGCGGTGGCGATTTTGTGTTTCATGTATGTGGTGGGATGTGGTTGGTGCGCAGCCGGGGCAGCCGGAGAACGTGGGGGCACAGCCGGACGCGACCGCAAACCCTAGGGCGGGATTCGACAAGCTCCAGGCCTTTTCCGTTCTGAATGCCTGCGGCCGCGCGATGGCCGGATGCCATTCGCTGTTGCGGTCTATTTGGAGAAACTGCTCAGCAGGCGCTGGATTTGCGCTGCCTGACGCTGCATCGCCGACAGACACTGTCGCATCACGACCGGATCACGAATGACCCCGTCGAGCAAATTCTCGAGGTATCCCTGAATAATCGTCAGGGGATCGCCCATCCGCTGCATGGATTCCATGCGGGGGTCGCCGGATTCGGAGGTTGCCGGTTCCGGCACGATATCCTGCCGCCGGATGGCGATGCGTACGAACGCCTCACCGCCGGCCAGCCTGACCGGCACCATGCTCAGCCGGTAATTGCGGCTGCCGTCCCCGGAAAGTGTCAGGGAAAGGCTGCGGACCCGCGGGCGACCTGCCCGGATGGCTTCTTCAAAGAGATCCAGCGCCTTCCGGTCTGCCAGCACGAGAGAGAGTTTCCTGCCGGTGACGCGGCCTTTGAGATGGAGAAGTTCCCGGGCGGCTTCATTGGCATAGCAAAGTTTCCCGTCTTCGGTCGCCGCCACACACGAATCGCTCAGATCATCCAGCATGGC
>JANNVM010000289.1:0-7362 GCA_031414455.1 Verrucomicrobiota bacterium | reverse complement strand
CTGGAGCACCAGGACGAGATAGACGTGTGCTTCAAAAACAAAGAGTGGGCCAAACTCGCCGCCCTCGTCCGCTACGCACAGCACGACGCCCCGAAGTCCCTCATCCACACCGATCCCGCTCTCTACCGCCACCTCCGCGAGTGCATCACCCGCTTCTTCCTCCGCGGCGGCGATGCCTTCTCGCTGGAGAAGCTGGAAGCAATGGCGCGGTGAGGGTCCACGCTTACGAATCGCACAGGGCCTCTGGTGTTGGTGGCCCACCCATCGCTGGAACTGGGTCGTGCGGAGAATCGGCGCATCATTGACGAAGGCAAGGCTCGTGGACACTGCTGGCTCAAGCTTGTCTGCCCGGTAAGTGGGATGCGAACCGGGAGGGAGACCGTGCGACAATAGCTGCGTTGGTCGGCAAGCCATATGAAGACTGGATCGCTGAAGTCAGGCCAGTGCTCCTGCGTCCGGACACCCCGATCATCCAACGGGATCCGCACTGGCGCGTGCTGGAGTTTGCTGCAACTGTCCCAGAACCAGCGGTCGTTGGTGACGCCTTGGCCACACTCAATCTGGAAGAGATCGACTCGCAGCTTTTGCCCGCCCATATGGGAGCAGAGTCCAGCGGTGCAAGAGGTGGCTATGTTTGGAGACGCTTCTGGGATCTCCGCTGGGTGTGGATGGACACACAGTTGGCTCGCTGCTGCAATGATGACCAGCGTGCCTGGCTGCTAGCTATTCCCATCCTTAGTGACGAAGTAATTGATCGTGTGGAGCAACTCGACAGCGCCGCGCAGGCCACATTTTGGTCGCGGATCGGGCGGACAAGGGGACTGGCAAAGCACCGCGCCGGGGCCCGCGCGAGGTTTCCATTCACCCTGGGTGGGCGAATACGGCCCCGCGGGTATCACACTTTTGGATGCGCATCCGGCAAAGCACTCTACGGATGCCCGCCATGATTCAAACCGGCTCGACGCTCACTCCCGCTGCCCTGGCCCCCCTTTGCCGGCGCCTGTTTGAAGTTTCCGCACCCAAAATCCGCCGGCTCCAGCAGCGCTGGGATTCAGGCAATGGCTCGCCCGTTTTCACATGGGCCGGCGAATACACCACTCGTGGCTGGACGGAGTGGACGCAGGGGTTTCAGTTCGGCTCGGCATTGCTGCAATTCGATGCCACGGGTGATGAGGAGTTCCTCGCAATGGGTCGCGAAGCCACGGTGAAATGGATGGCACCGCATGTCAGCCACACCGGCGTGCATGATCACGGCTTCAACAACGTGAGCACTTACGGCAACCTGCTGCGGCTGATGAATGAAAGCCGCATCCCGGAGGGTGAGTGGGAAAGAAACTTCTACGAACTCGCGCTGAAGCTCAGCGGCGCAGTGCAGGCGGCGCGGTGGACGGCACTCACGCCCGACCTTGGCTACGTCTATTCCTTCAACGGCCCGCAGTCGCTCTTTGCCGACACGATCCGCTCCATGCGTTCGCTCTATGTGAGCTGGCAGCTGGGTCACAAGTTTATGGGTGAAGGCGACAAGCGGATTGACCTGCTGGGACGCGCCCTCCAGCACGCTGAGAGCAGCGCGCGCTGGAACGTGTGGTTTGGTCAGGGCCGCGACAGTTACGACGAACGCGGACGGGTGGCGCACGAGAGCATTTTCAACCTCAACGACAAAGCCTACCGCTGTCCCAGCACCCAGCAGGGCTACAGTCCGTTCAGCACGTGGACGCGCGGGCAGGCGTGGATTCTGTGTGGATTTTCCGAACAGTTGGAGTTGCTGCTCACACTTGATGAAACGGCTTTTGCACCGCACGGCGGAAAGGAGAAGTGGATCACACGCTTCCGTGAAACCGCAGAGGCCGTGGCGGATCATTTTATTGCCAACACGCCGGTGGACGGCATTCCCTACTGGGACACCGGCGCTCCGGGCCTGACACATCTCGGCGACTGGCGGAATGCCCCGGCGCAGATTGATAACGATCACGAACCCGTGGACACCAGCGCGGGCGTGATTGCCGCGCAGGGCCTGCTGCGTTTGGGCCGCATCACCGCAGGCAATGCTGGCACGCGCTACACCGCCGCCGGCCTCACCGTGGCGCGCTCCGTCCTGAGCGAGCCTTGCCTTGCTGCGGATAAGAACCACGAGGGCCTTATCCTGCACAGCATTTACCACCGCCCCAACGGCTGGGACTACATCCCGCCCGGCAGCCGCATCCCGAAAGGAGAGAGCAGTCAGTGGGGCGACTACCACGCCCGCGAACTCGCACTGCTCATCCTCCGCATGGCCGGGGGCAGGGATCTTCGGTTTTTCCTGTGAAGCCGTTTGGTGTCCACCCTTCAGGGTGTCTGAGACTCTGATTTCTGACACCCTGAAGGGTGGACACCGGGCGGGTGGACCCCAAACTCCAGGCCTATGACCTCATTCCTCTCCATTCACACCATCACCAACAAGCCCTGGTCTGTCGAGCAGTGCATCGCAAAGTATGCTGCGGCAGGCGTGGGCGGCATCACGCTGTGGCGCTATAACTTCGAGGGACGCGATCCCGCGGCGGTGGGACGGATGATTCGCGAAGCTGGACTCACCTGCACGGGACTGGCTCGCGGCGGGTTTTTTCCGGCAGCGACCGCTGAGGCCCGGCAGTCCGCTATTGATGACAACAAGCGCGCCCTTGATGAAGCCGCGGCTTGCGGCGCACCGGCGCTGGTGCTCGTCTGCGGTGCGGTGCCGGGTCAGTCACTGGAAACTTCCCGCGGACAAATCGCCGGCGGCATCGCCGCGTGTCTGGATCATGCGCGCGCCGCAGGAGTGAAGCTCGCCATCGAGCCGCTGCATCCCATGTATGCCGGTGACCGCAGTGCCATTGTCACCACCGGCCAGGCGAATGACCTTTGCGATGCCCTCGGCAATCCGCCGGAAGTCGGCATCGCGCTGGATGTCTATCACACCTGGTGGGATGCGGCGCTGGAAACGGAAATCCAGCGCGCCGGAAAGGCCGGGCGCCTCTTCGCCTTCCACGTCTGCGACTGGAAAACTCCGACGCTCGATTTGCTCAATGACCGCGGCCTGATGGGCGAGGGCTGCATTGATATCCGCCGCATCAAGTCATGGGTGCAGACCGCCGGCTGGCAGGGCTTCGATGAGGTGGAGGTCTTCTCCACCCGCTGGTGGGCCGAAGATCAGGATGACTACCTAACGCGCATCACGGCGGCATGGCGGGAGCATTGCAAATAGCGCCGCACGGATGCGGTCTTTTACTCCGCCAGGAAACCGGGCGCAGTCACAGATTTTGCCGCAGGTTGTTTCCGCGCCGGCTTTAGGATTTTCTGCGGCTTGATGACTTGTCAGGGTCAGTCCTCGCCCTTCCCGGTGGAGGCGGCGAGCAGGGCGACGACGCTGAAGTCTTCGAGGGTGGTGGTATCGCCTTTCACTTCGCCGCCGGCGCAGATTTCCTTGAGCAGGCGGCGCATGATTTTGCCGCTGCGGGTCTTGGGGAGGGCGGTGCTGAAGCGAATGTCGTCGGGGCGGGCAATGGGGCCGATTTCTTTGGCGACGTGCTTCTTTAAGGCGGCGGCGAGTTCGGGGCTGGCGTGCTGGCCGGTCTTGACGGTGACGAAGGCGACGATGCCCTGGCCTTTGATCTCGTCAGGACGGCCGACGACGGCGGCTTCGGCGACGGAGGGGTGGGAGACGAGGGCGCTTTCAACCTCAGCGGTCCCTAACCGGTGGCCGCTCACGTTCAGAACATCATCAAGGCGGCCGGTGATCCAGAAGTAGCCGTCCTTGTCGCGGCGCGCGCCGTCGCCGGTGAGGTAGTAGCCGAGTTTCTTGAACTCCTTCCAATAGACGTCGATATAGCGCTGCTTGTCGCCCCAGAGCGTGCGGAGCATGGAGGGCCATGGCTGGCGGATGACGAGGCGTCCGCCCTGATTATTGGGGAGTTCCCTGCCGTTTTCGTCCACGATGGCGGCGTCCACGCCGAAGAAGGGAAGCGTGGCGGTGCCGGGCTTGGTGGGCGTGGCGCCGGGGAGCGGACTGATAAGGATGGCACCGGTCTCGGTCTGCCACCAGGTGTCCACGATGGGGCAACGCCCGCCGCCGATCATGCGGTGATACCACATCCAGGCCTCGGGGTTTATCGGCTCGCCGACGCTGCCGAGCAGACGGAGACTGGAGAGGTCATGCCTGGTAACGTGCTGATCGCCCCACTTGATGAAGGCGCGGACGGCCGTGGGCGAGGTGTAAAGAATGGTGGCCTGGTATTTCTCGATGATCTCCCACCAGCGGCCCATGTGCGGGGTGTCGGGCGCGCCTTCGTACATGAGTACTGTCGCGCCGTTGAGCAGCGGCCCGTAGGCGATGTAGCTGTGGCCGGTGACCCACCCGACGTCGGCCGTACACCAGTAGATGTCGTCGTCGCGGAGATCGAAGACATATTTGCTCGTCGCGTAAGTGCCCACGGCATAGCCGCCGGTGGTGTGGAGGATGCCCTTGGGCTTGCCCGTGCTGCCGCTGGTATAGAGAATGAAGAGCGGGTGCTCGGCATCGAAGCCCCTGGCCGGGCAGTCGGCGTTCACTTTGGCGATTTCGTCGTGCCACCACACATCGCGGCTGGCGGTCATGGTAATTTCCTGACCGGTGCGTTTGAGAACGATCACCTTCCTGACCGGCGTCGCGCCCATTTTGAGCGCGGCGTCCACGTTATCCTTGAGCGCGACGATCTTCGCGCGCCGCCAGCCGCCGTCGGCGGTGATGACATGCGTGGCCCCGCTGTCGAGGATGCGGTCGTGAATGGCATTCGCCGAGAACCCTCCGAAGATGACGCTGTGGACCGCGCCGATGCGCGCGCAGGCCAGCATGGCGATGACGGCCTCCGGCACCATGGGCATGTAAATGATGACGCGGTCTTTGGCCTTCACCCCGTTCGCCTTGAGCATGTTTGCGGCGCGGCAGACTTCGCGGGCGAGTTGCTGATAGGTCAATGTGCGGGTGTCGCCGGGTTCGCCTTCGAAGATGATGGCGGCTTTGTTCTTCCGCAGCGGATTGGCGGCGTGACGGTCCACGCAGTTCTCCGCCATGTTGAGCTTCCCGCCGTGGAACCACTTCGCGAATGGCGCCTTCCATTCCAGCACCGTGGTCCATTTCTGCTGCCAGGAAAGTTCCGCCGCTTCCTTCGCCCAGAACTTCTCCGGCGACTTCACGCTCTCCGCGTGCAGCTTTTTATACTCGGCCAGCGATTTGATGCGTGCGGCTTTGGCAAACGCGGGGGCGGGTTTGAAGACGCGCTTTTCGACGAGGGAGGATTCGATGTTCTGAGACATGGGAATGAATTACTGCGGGGTGAAAGGGAGGCGCGAGGCTATGCAGGCGGCGCGGCGGCGACAATAGATTTCACAAACTGTTGGAACGGCCCGGCGGCATGCCCGCAGTGGCCCCCAGCCGTCGCTCGACACGCCAAACCGGAACCCGCTCCGTGCGGTCTTCACTTCACGAGGGCTGCGGTCTTTTTCGGATTGATGAGCGGGAAGTTCTCGCTGCCGCCATTTTCGGAGCCCTCTTTGATCAGCGCGGCCACTTCCTGCGGTTTCAGTGACGGCTTCACCGCGACGATCCTGGCCGCAAGGTTCGCCACATTGGGCGAGGCCATCGAAGTTCCGGAAAACTTCATGCGGTCGCCGCCGGGGATGTAACTGTCTACTTCAAAGCCGTTCGCATAGACCTCCACGTTCTTGCCGAATGTCGTAAACGAAGTCCGGTCGCCGGCCTGGTCCACCGCGCCCACCGTGAGCATGTTGGGCAGCCGGAACGACGACGGAATCAACTCCTCGAACTCGCTGTCATTGTCACTGTTGCCGGCCGCGCAGACGAACAGAATTTCCGGCGCGCTTTTGAGGGCGTCGTAGAGTCCGTCGCGGCTGATCTTGAAGATCCCGCGCGCCAGCTCCGCTCGTTTCGCGGCGTCCTTCTCAATGCCGTTGGCTTCCAGCGCGGATTCGATGTCCTTCTGCGATCCGCCCCAGCTCATATTCACCACGCGCACGTTGTTTGCTTTGAAATAATCCACGGTCTCGCGGTGCATCTTCGCTTCTTTCATGGCGAACTCCTTCGTGGGAGCCATGGGGATGGAGCGGTGATCGTAGGTTATGCGCGCCGAGAGCACGCGGATAAATGGATTTCCCGCCGCCGCGATGCCGGCCACGTGCGTGCCGTGGCTGTAGTTGCCGAATAGACTGAGGTCCTCCATAAACGGCTTGACCTCGTCAGGCTGGATTGCGGACATCGTCTTCTTCAATTCGCCCGCCTCCGGGCTGTCGATTGCGGCCTGCAAATCCATCATGCCCTTGATGCTGGTTTTCATGGAAGGCAGCCGCTCCTGCGCCCCTTTGAGCGGATACAATTGGCTGTTCTCTTTGTTAGCCTCCAGATCATACGCGATGCCATGCACGTCGTCGGTGAAGCCGTTGCCGTCGTCATCCCTGTCGTTGATTTTCTCCTTCAGGTTGACGAACTGCTGCTCTTTGAAGATCGCCGTATCCACACCGGAATCCCACACGGCCAGCACGACCGGCTGCGCTTTGTCGCTGGCGGACAGCGTCCAGTCGCGCGCCTGCCAGATGTCAGGCTTCTTCACGTCATGTGCCGCAACCACCGCGCTGAGCGCCGCGATTGCCTGTTCCTTCAGCGGCAAATCCAACAGCATCCTCGAACGCATCCCGATGAGCATTTGCGCCACCTCGCTGCTCACACTGCCGGTCGCTTTGATCGCCGGCTCGAGCTGACTCTGAATGATTCCGAGGAGAAGATTCTCACTGGCCATCTCTACCCGGCCCTTGGCCTGCTTCACATCCGCCTGCACAACGTCCCACGGCAACGCCGAGAGCTTCGCAGTGTAGCCCTTCTGGAATGCCTCCTTCAGGGCCGCATCGTCCGCCGCCTTCGCCCCCGTCGCCTTGCGCGCCGCAAGACGCGCCTCTACTGACAACCCCGTTAGCAACTTCGCAGCCGGCTTGTCTTCCAACTCCCGCATTTCACGAATCAGCGCCAGCGCCGCATCGTCATGCCCGGCCAGCAGTTCCAGCCCCAGCAGGGTGCCTTTGAAATCCTTCAGCGTCGTTTTGTCTGCAATGTCGTAATCGGCCAGAATCCTCTCAATGTCCCCGCGCACTTTCGCCGCAAACGGATCGAACTTCGCCGCATCCTTAATCAACTCCGTCGCCGTGCCCGTAATCTTGTATGTCAGCCGCGGCAGATCGTCCGCCTTGCTTACTTTCTTCTTCACCTGCGCGAAGGCAGGATGAACGAGGGCGCACAACAGTGCGGCGACGACGGTAAATTGCCGGAAGGAGAACAGAGACGAGTGTTTCATGGTGTGGGGA
>JANNVM010000288.1:0-5415 GCA_031414455.1 Verrucomicrobiota bacterium | reverse complement strand
CTTGGGCAGGATCAGCTTTCCCTGCGCAAGGGCCGCGGCGGTGATTTCCTCCTGCGGCGAACGCCGCGCGAGATCGCGCGCGATTTCATCCGGCAGCGCGGTGTCGAGCACTTCCTCAAAGAGCAGATGTTTTGCACGCAGCACGCGGAGGGACTTGTGCCTCCAGCCAACGAGGCTCCATTTTCTGTCTGCGTTCTTCCTCCATGTCATGAACTGCGCAGCCTTCACGCCAAAGACCGCGCCGTCCGCTCCGCTGCCGCCGGCTTCGAATTTGGTTTCGAGAATGAGATCGCCCTTCGTGCGCTCGGTGAACTCGCCGCGCAGCACGCCGAACTTTGGCGCGGTCCATGTGACGATCTGTTTCCGCAGCGCCGGCCACGGCGGGAGATCCATGCTGGCAGTCGTGTCGGTGGCAGGCCAGTCGGTCGTTTCGATGAACGCCTCGCCCTTTATAATAGGTGGGGCGTCCGCCGGCGGACGCTCCACCGGCGCCGGCCCGCGAATGGCCGCGGGAACCGGGTCGCCCGGCTTCGCCGAAAGTGATTTCCCCAGCGCGGAGAGCAGCGGCGTGATTTCCTGTATCGCCTCCTCCACCGCGATGATCGTCTCCGCGCGCTGGTCATCGGTGAGGCCGGCGGCGGCGGCAGGTGGCGCGTCTGGTTTGCGGGAGCAACTGGCAAGAAACCCGGCAAAGAAGGCCGCCAACAAAAGCCCCAGCGGGGCGAGACAACAAAGCCCGGGGCCAGGAGCGCAGCGACGCAGCCCCGGCAGGCTTTTGGCGGCGGAGCCGCTTTGGACTGCGACGACTTGTCGCCGCTTTTGTGTCAGGGGACTTGTCCCCGGGGTGCGCCTGAGACGCGGAAAAAAGCCTGCCCAATCTGGAAACGCAGTCGCCGCGTCGGGAGCGCGCCCCCCTGCTCCGCACCGCTGCGACAAGTCGCACCTCCGCGGAAAGCGGAGGCAAGTCTCCGCAGTCCAAGGCGCCTGCGGCGCGGCTGATGGGCTCATGTCACTTCCCCGGACATCAGGTCGATGCTTGTCGCGGCAATGCGGACTCTGACATGCTGCAACATTCATGGCTTGGCAGGCGGCAGGCGCCGGAGGAGTTGGCGCACGGTGGAGAGGTCGAGCGAGCCTTTCTTTACAAGGATCACGTCGCCACTGGCGGTGGTGACGATGGTGGAGGGCAGGGGCGTTTCGCCGAAGCGCGCGCGGGTGAGGGCGCGGAATTTCTCGCGCTCGAGTTCCGGCAGGCCGGCGAGGAGGTGATAGGCGGGGGAATGCTGCGCGGTGTAATCGTCGAGCATGGCGGCGGTGTCGTTGCCGTCCACGGGCACGCCGTAGAGCGCGACATCGCTGGCGGGCAGGCCGGCCTTGATGAGTGCGAGGTGCGGAAGTTCGCCGCGGCAGACGTGGCACCATGTGGCCATCATGGTGAAAACGCGGAGCTTCGCGCCATCCGCGGGAATGGGCACGTCGAGTTTCGCCAGCGGGGCTTCCGTGGCGGCGGCGGATGCGGCGGGGCGAGCGGCGGGCTGCCACTCGATGGTTAAGGCCGGCGTGCCGACTTCCTCCACTGTGACAGTGGAGCCGGCGGGCACGGTGCCGACAGCGGTGACCTTCCCCGACGGCCAGCGCACGCGCACTTCCTCCGCAGCCGCCGCATTGCCGATGCCGATGAGCAGGGTCGCGCTATTCTGCGCGGCAAAGCCATCGCCGCAGCGGTGCTCGCGCAGGAGTTCGTGGCCGTTCACTTTGAGAAGCACATGCGCGCCATAGCCGTCGCGCGGGGAGACTCCCGCCGCGGGCTGCTCGCCGGCATTGCCGCCGCGGAATTTCACGCGAATCGCGCCGCTCTTTGCGGACTCGCCGAGGCGATTGCGGAACAGTTCCAACTGCGGCGTGTTCGAGTTCACGAGCACCACGTCCTGCCAGCCGTCGCGGTTGTAGTCGAAATACGCGAAACCGCGCCCGTCGGCAATGCTGTCCATGCCCGAGACGCCGGAGATGTCCACGAATTGCGTGCCGTCCACGTTGTAGAAGACGCTGTCGGTTTCGTGGCCGCTGAAGGAATGACTGCGCAGCACCTTGCCGCGGCCGGCGACTTCCGTGTTCTTGTCGAGCACGCCGGGCATAGAGCCGTACTGCCGCGTGTCCACGCCCTCGGCGGCGAACTTCCTGTTCAGGTTAGTGTCAGAGCGCACGACCGCACGCCAGAGATCGCTTCACAAGTCCACCTCCGTCGCGCCGTCGTCGGGCGGCGAGTAGTAGCCGTTGGAGACGAAGAGATCGAGGAACGTGTCGTTGTCGAAGTCCGCGAACTGCCCGCCCCACGACCATCCGGTCTTCGCCACTTGGAGCGCCGGCGGCTTGTGGCCGGAGACGAGTTCAAATCTGTCGCCGCGATTCCGCAGCAGCTTGTTGCCGCTCACGCCTTCATACATGCGCTTCTCCAGCCCCGGGAACATCTCGGTGATGCGGCTGCCGGCCTTGCTGAACATGTACGTGTAGAATGGATCCTGGAGTCCGTCGTTGTCGTAGTCGCCGAGCGACACGCCCATCCCGAAGCCATTGAGTTCGTCGCCGGCCAGTGCGTGCGTGACATCAGAGAACTGCCGCGCGCCCGCCGCGCCGGGATCGTTGCGGAAGACAAAGTCCGGGCCGTAGTCGTTCGCCACAAAGAGATCAGGATAGCCGTCGTTGTCGTAGTCGGCCCAGGTGCTTTGGAAGGTGTTGAGCCAAAGCTGCACGTCCGCGCCTTCCGCCGCGCGGGCGAACTTCCCGCCGCCTTTGTTCACGAGGAGAACATTCGGCGGACCAGTCAGGCGGAACACCGGCTGGTCCTCGCCACGGCGCTTCTTCCATTCCGCCTGCTCCTCCGCCGACAGAAACTGTGTGGCGAGAATATTCCTCGGAGGCGTGATAGGCAGCCGGTAGGTGGAAATGTAGAGGTCGAGCAGCCCGTCGCCATTGTAGTCCGCCGCTGCCATGGAGGATGTCCAGTAAGGCAGCGGTGCATCGAGCGAATCGCCGGCTTCCACAAACTTCCCTCCGTCATTCAGCAGGTAGAGGCTGCGCTCCAGGCTGCGGCCGATGAACACATCCGCGTCGCCGTCATTGTCGAAGTCGGCGAAGAGCGAACAGTTGCAGAGACCGTCAATGTCGAGGCCCGTCTGCGCGGCGATGTCCTCAAAAGTACCGTCCCCCTTGTTGTGCCAGAGTTGGTTTTTCCCCCAGCGCGCCGTGACGTAGAAATCATCCCAGCCATCCCGGTCAATATCCACGACCGACACGGACGGATGCTGATCCAGAGAATCGAGGCCGACGAGGTATTCCCAAAACTCCTTCTTATAGCGGAACTTCGTCTCGCCAGTCATGAGGATGTCGCGCACGAAATCCTCATGCACCGAGCGCCGCGCCGTCGCGTAGTCGTCGCCGCCTGGGAGAGCTGTGCGCAACGATTCCTCAAAGAGCGGCTGTGCGACTTCCGCGGCGGTCATGCTGCGCGTGGTCCACTGCCGAACTTTCCATTCCCGGGAAGTCGGCTCGGACGCAGCCTCGCCCCACCGTTCCCAAACAATGTCCACCGCGCCACTGAATGAGATGACGCCGCCCGCCGCTGTGCGGCCGCGCGCGGAGAAGACGGTCTCCAGTTTGAATTTCGTGTCGCCGTCCGGCGTGCCGCGGATGATGCCGAGCTTGGTCTTCTCAAAGTGATCCACGCCCTTCCACAGGTCCATCCAGAGTCCGCCCGACAATGCACTGAGCGGTACCGGCTGCGGCGCGACCTCCCACTTCCATGAAGTCACCGGCAGCCGGCCATCGACCGGGCCTGACACTTGCTTTCGTTCACCGGCGACATCCACCACCGTCGCGTCTGCGATGAAGAATTTTCCGCTGTGGCAGTCGGGAAGCTGGAAATTTTTCGCCGCCGCCGCGAGCCGCAGGACCATCGGCGTCAACTCCGCGATGCGCTCTTCATTGGTGATCATCCGGCGGAACTGCGCGTCGGCGGATCCACCCGTCGTCGTGCCCGCAGGTTCCCGGGAACAGCCGGCCAGCACAAGCGCAGCGGCAGCCGGCAGCAGTGAAGCGGTGAAACGGTGAACCATCATCGGGCGAGCCAATGGAAAAACGGCACTCCTGCAAGCGTCGGCCCGTCCGCCAAAGAAAAACCCGCGGGCAGCGGAACTGCACGCGGGTTTCGCAAAGGAAGCGGGTCCGTCCGGATTACGCGCGGCGGCGGCGCAGGGTGAGCAGCGTGCCGAGGCCGAGGAGCGCGGCACCGGCCGGCTCAGGGACCAGCGAGTTCGGGCCGAGGGCGAGATTCTGCGACACTTCGGCACCAGTAAGCTCGCCGCTCCAGATGCGGAACTCATTCACTTCGCCGAAATGCCCCGGGTCACCCCATGCGGTCGCGCCAATGGACTCGGTTTCCGAGCCAACATTGGAAATAGGATTGGTCGCCACGTCGGTGAGGACCTGCGCGCCATCCAACCATGCATTCAAGTTGCCATCCTGAGCAAGGCTGATCGCGAGGTGGTGTTCAACACCAAGGGTTGCACGAAAGCCAAAAGTCTTAGCGCCGTTTCGGTCCACCGAGTTGTTGGCACCGGCATGGGCATCAGTGAAGGCAAATTCGAAACCCTCCTGGGCGCGGCCAAAGGTGAAGAGCTTGCCCCATTGGCCGGTGCCTGCGTCCGTGTACCATGTTTCCACCGTGACGCCGGTTCCACCGTAGTTGGCTCCGATGCCGACAGCCGCAGAGAAGCCCATGTTCTGCACGCTGGCACCGCCGCCAGGGCCGCCGGAGAGGGAAAGCGAAGTCGCAGTAACCGTGGCCCCGTTATTGAGGACCCCGTTATTTCCCCCGACAGAGTCAGTCGTGGTTCCGTTGAATGAGTAGCGGTGAGAGAGAGTTGCTGCTCCGGCGGCACCCGCGGAAATCAGCAGACTGGCAATGACGGGATGCGTTAGATACTTCATAAGTTGGCGTTTATCACGAATTTCGGCCGGTTTGCCAATCAAAATCAGGTGCCTGAAATCCACATTGGCGCATCCAAAGACCACCCGACGCGACGTGCCGCGATCCCAAGTCCGGCAATCCAACCGGTGAGATACCCGCACAGGCTGACGAACAGGGCGGCTGCCCCCGGTGATGAAACGCTCCGGGGGAGGGGCCCGGGCTGGTTTCCTGTGGCCATTCATGGCTTTTCGCCGCAGGGCTTGCCGCGGCGCAGAGCCGTGCCTATCGTCGCGGTCATTATGGACAAATCAGCCAAGGAATTCCTCTTCGATCTTCTCTCCACCCCGAGCCCCACGGGGTTTGAGACCGCGGGCCAGAAAAAATGGCTCGCCTACGTGAAGCAATACGCCGGCAGTGTGGAGCACGATGCCTATGGCAGCGCATGGGCC
>JANNVM010000287.1:0-5553 GCA_031414455.1 Verrucomicrobiota bacterium | reverse complement strand
TTGAGTGTGGGATAGAGGCCGGCGTTTCTGAAATAAGTCAGCACGGTGTTGGTGCGCCCGGGCATCCATGAGTTGCGGCAGACGGTCCACGCGTCCTCCCAGTCGCCGGTGCTCTGCGTGCCGCCGGGCGGGTCGGCGGGGAGCCGGTAATTCCAGCGGGCGGCTTCGGTGATGAACGGCCGGGCGATGGCAGAACACATGTTATCAAGCCTCGCCTGGTTTTTGGATGGTGTGAGCGGGCCGTCGTTGAACAAAGCGGCATGGATACGGTCGGCGAGGAGCGTCTTATAGTCGGCACCGCCGGTGAGAACCATGGCGGCGAGCAGCGAGCCGGGGCCGTCGCCGGCACTGCGCCCGGCGGTGAACACGGTACCGTTCCAGGTGCTGGCGCGGGCGGTGTTGTTGTCGCTGCCGTCCCATGCGCCGATGGTGTTGGAAGGGCCAACGGAGAGCCAGCCGTCGGCGTCATTGATGACGAAGCGCGAGCCGCTGCCGGGGCCGGTGAGGCGGTTGGGACTAACACCGCGCCATTCATCCTCGGCGTTGCCGAACATCCAGGTGATCATGTAGTCGGTGTAGTTCTTTACATCCATGAGGCCGCGGACTTCGGCGTAGCTGGTGCGTCGTGATTTGAGGTATTCCCACGCCGTGCCGTCGCCGTCGAAGGGCGTGCCGGGCACGGCCCAGCCGCCGACGTTGTAGTTTCCATTGATGGATTCGTAGTCGTCCTTCGTGCCGCCGAGATAGTCGCTGTGCATCGCGGCATTCCACCGCTCGCGCAGGTGGTAGAGGCCGTTGTAGTTGCCGTTGAGATAGACGTGGATGAAGCGCCCGTGCGGCGAGAGGTTTCCGAGTTCGGCCATCACCTGATCGGTGAAGCGATTGCTCATATAAAAGCCGCGGGCGTTCATGTCGTGGCTGCCGCTGCGGATTTCGAGGCTGTCGAATTCCTGCACCGCATGGTACCCGTGCTCGTGGCCGGTGAAGAGGTTCGCGTTCAGTTTCTTGTCGCCGTACTGGCCGCGGAAGTAGAGGCGGAAACTCTTCTTGGCGAAGCTGGTGAACGCGCCGCCGAAATACTGTACGCCGCAGTTGGCGTGGGAGTGCTGGAGCGGGTCGGTATTGTGAATCCATTCGAACGCCGACTCGATTTCGGTGTCGTTGTTGAAGGCCGCAGGATTGGGCGTCGTGATGGAGATACTGGGCACATCCTTGAGAGCGTCCGGGATCTGCGGAGCCCATGTCGCATTGCCGGTGACGACGGCGAGGAGATTCGTCTGGGGGCCGGCGGGGAAAAGATAGGTGTGCGTGTCCACATTGCTGGGCGCAGCGCCGGCAAGGAAGGCGGCGGCGCGGATCACGGTGTTCGCGGTGACACTGACGGGCGCGTTATAGACCGTGCCGGTGGTGTCCGTTGGCTTCGCCCCATTCGTCGTGTAGCGGATCACTGCGCCGGGGGTGAGGCAGGTGATGACGACGGACTGCGGCGTGCTGTAGAGGCCTCGCTTCACGCTGAAGGACGTGTCCTCCACCAGGGCCGTGTAGCCGGCGGCGGCATTCACTGCGCCCGGCGTGGACGGCCGGAAGAAGAGCAACTCGCCGCTGCCATTCACGCCATAGCTGGTATCGCGCGACTGGGCGGGATAGAGCAGTGTAGCCGGATAGTCCGCGGGGATTTTGCTCCATGTGGGCGAGCCGCCGGGCGCATTGAGGAAGATGGCCTCGCCCGCTTTGCGCAGCTCAAAATTTGTATGCAACTGCGCGCCGGCCACCGCGCGGTTCTTGTTGCTGGCGAAGACGACGAGATAGCCGCCGGGCGGAATGGTGGCACCGGCTGGAAACGTCCATTTCTGCGGAAGCGCCGCATTGTCCGTGAGATGCGCCCCGCCGAGGCCGAGCGTGAACGTGTTCGGATTGTAGAGTTCGATCCAGTCCGGGTTGTCGCCGTCTTCATCATTGAGGGAGCTGTCGTTTTCGGCCATGAATTCATTGAGCCGCGCCGGGAGTTGCGCCGCATCCACGGCGATCGTCACCGTAGCCGTGGAGGTCCCGGAGATATTGGTTGCCGTTAGCGTGTAAGTCGTCTGCACGGCGGGCGAGACGGCGTGCGTGCCTTCCGGCGCGGTCACACTGCCGACACCCTGGTTGATGCTCACGGTGGTCGCGCCCGTCGCTTTCCATGAAAGCACGGCGCTCGCGGGCAGCGCAGGATTTCCCGTCGCCGTGATGTTCCCTGCGCTGGTCGTGAAATAATTGATGACCGGCACAGGAGGACGATAGGCCTCGATCTCGCCGATCTGCGGATTGTAGGCCATGCCGCTGATGTTAATGACGCGCAGGAAGCGCCCGGTGAAGGTGCCCGTGCCGATGTCTGCCGTGATGGTGTCCGCACCACCGCTGGGCGGATAAGTGCCGCCCGTATGCAGGTCGGCGAACCATGTTTGAGCACCGGGCGATCCGGCATTGTCGGCAAAGAGTGCGACCCGGAAATTGCTGAGCCGCAGCGGCTCCGTGCCGTCCGCGCGGCCAGAGAGCACCAGCCGGCCGAGCACGGTCTCCGCGCCGAAGTCGAGCTGAAAATAATAGCCGAGGGGCGCGGGGGCGGTGAACGTGTTCGGATGCGAAAAAGTTGTCAGGCTTCCGTCTGTGAGATTTGTCGCCGGGTATCCCGGGTAGGTGGCGGCCGCGGCACCCGAGGCCTCATGGAAAGTGACCGGTTTCCCGAGAGCCTTATTCGGGACGTCTCCGACATCAAAAGTGAACGCCTGCACTTCGGCCACCTGCGTTGTGTACACGGCGCCGCTGATGTTTTCGATGCGAATCCATTGTCCGGTGAAGGTGCCCAGCGGGTCCGCCGCGGGCAGCACTTCATCGAAACCGCCCGAGCCGCTGTTGGTCCCGTTGGCGCGGATCACCGCCGTCCACAGCGCCGGTGTCTGCGGGGCGCCGCTGCCGTTATCCGCAAGCACTGACACGCGGTAGTTGCTGAGCCGCTCCTGGCAGCAGGCGATCCGGCCATAGATACGCAGCCGGTCGAGAATGTAGGCGCGCCCGAGGTTGATGTCGTATTTGAACCCCAGCGTCGTCGTCATCGCGTCCGGATGCGAGAAGGTGGCAGGATTCCCGTCCGTGAGTTTCGCCGGTACATAGTCGCCGGGATACGTGTTGCCGTTTGTGCTGGTGGAATACTGCGTGGTCACCGGCTTGTTGAGCGCCGCATTGATCTGAGCCAGCGCCGGGGACGCGGCGATGAGACACAGCAGAGCCAGAAGGGGAAGGAGAAGGGTGCGCATGAGAGGGGAAAGGGAGTTTTTAATGGTTTTACCCCGGGCAAGTGGAAGGCGGTAGGAGTTTTTTGTGGGGTGGACTAATTGGTTTGCCGGCGTATCTCCCGCTTCACCGCTTCCTATGTACGAACCCTTCATTGCCCAGTGCGTGCCTCGCCCGCAATATGCGCTGCTCCAGCGCGGTTACGAAGCCTATGTTTCCAACGGCCAGCCCTGCCGCCGCACCGGACGCAATCAGTGCGCGGTGCGGATGAGTATCGCCCTCGGCCGGGCGGGTTTCGGACTGGAGAGTTTTCCAGCGCGGGATTCCGTTCACAGCGGCGACGGCCGTTGCGGCACCGACGGCATGTCACACGTGACGTCCGCGGTGGGCCTTGCCTCATGGCTGCGCACCGCCCTCGGCACCCCCCTCGTCATTCGTCCGGCAGCCGGCAGCACGGGCTGCGCCCATGCCCTCGAGCAGATCAGCGGACAGACCGGGATCGTCTTTTTCAACAACTGCTTCACCCGGGAGGGGGCCACGGCGCAAGTGGGGGACCACATTGATCTGTTCAACGGCCGGCAGTATTACAACGACGTCAATCGCGTCGAGGCCGGCGGCGATGAATCCACCGGCGGCAACCTCTTCGGAAGAGCCGACCAGGTGTGGTTCTGGCGGATCGTATGACGCGTTTTCCGTCATCACTGAACCGCACCGCACTAACCGGTCACACTCCCGCTCGGAAGCGTCGCCGCCCCTCGTTGCCGGCAAAGTAGCGGCCGGGCAGCGCTTATCCTAAAACGACCGATGGTTGAACAGGAACAAGCAGAGGAAGCAGAGAATGAAGCGGGGCGGGGCTTTGCCCTGCGGGATGGCAACCGTGATCGTGTCGGAGGTGTCGGAAACAAAGTGGGGCGAAGCTCCCGCTAGTCCACATCAATCTGCTGAGGAAATTCCGGGCAAAGCACTGACGCCGGCACCGGCTGAGGCGCGCTGGCCGCGGTGAAAAATTCGATGCGGCCCGCTTCATCGCAGAGCCACACTTCCTGCGCGCCTTTGGCGTAATAGAGCGTCATTTTTTCCAGCATCTCCTCCCGGCAGTTGGAGGGGGAGAGTATCTCCACGCAAATCTCCGGCGCGATGGGCAGAGCCACTGCCCGGCGGTTCGGCTGCCAGCGCTCCCGGCTCATCCATGCCGCATCGGCCACGCGCACTCCTTCGCTGGTGCGCACCGGTGCTTCATTGATGACTTTGCCCGCGGGCAGAAGCTGCCCGAGCAGCCGTCCGATCTCATACTCGTAGTTGCCATGCCAGGCAGAGGCGGGACTCATAATGATTTTGTTATAGCGGTTGGTCTCGATTTTATATGGCAGATCCCGCAGCGAGCGGTCTGCGATGATGTCTTCCCAGGTGAGTGCCTTCATGGTTTCCTTTTAGCACACGCCACTCCGCTTTTCCCGGAAAATTTCATGCGCAGAACTGGATTTGCCTTTGGCCCGGCCTCATTGAAGAGACGGAGCGACGCTCCAGCGAAGCCCTGACTAACTCTCCATTGTCATTTCGCCGCCCGCGGCTTTTTGCCTGCGGCGATCTCCACTTCGTTCCGGTTCCCGGAGCCGGCTGCCCCACCTGGTTTTGAAGGTCGCTTCGCTCCCGACCCTCAGTCCCCGACCACCAGCCGCAGGAAGCGGCGGGGCGAGTCAATGCTGACGGTGGCCGTGCCCTAACGTCCGTGCAGCCAATCCATGTTGGCGAGTCGAAACCAGAGCAGTTGCATGGCCAACGGCCGACCGTCGTCAGACGGGACGCTTGAAGCGGGCATCGTAACGCGCCTGACAATCAAGGTAGCGCTTCTCGAGAGCATCGAGACTCAGCGCCCGGAGAGTTTCCTCCGTGGCTACCGGTTCGCCAAGGAGTTCCTCCAGCATCTGCAGCTTGCCGATCCATTTCCCCTCGGCGCGCCCCCTGGCTTCTCCCGTTGCCTCTCCACGGGCCTCTCCACGAGCCTCTCCACGAGCCTCTCCTTTGGCAATGAGCTTTTCAGCGACGGACATAGTGGTGTGTTGCAATTGCGGTTCGCTTTGAAGATGCCGGTAAATATCCTCCACGTCAAGGCTGGCGTCCGAGTGGAGGGCATACCACAGCGCGAGGCGCAGCAGGCCCTCGGAAAGGGAAGCGCTGATGCCCGAAGACGAGGTAGAGCAGCGTCTCGCGCCCGCTGAGTTGCACGGAGAACAGCAGGTCGGAATGGTTCTGTTGCAGGTCGCGCTTCACGAACGAGGCCGG
>JANNVM010000286.1:0-2665 GCA_031414455.1 Verrucomicrobiota bacterium | reverse complement strand
GCCACCGGACCCGCAGCCAAAGATTGCGGGAGCCCCGGCAGGGGCGGCACCGGTGCAGGATTCGCGCCGCAGAGTTTCGCCCCTGCCGGGGCTCTAGATCCATTGTTTTTCCAACCGGTGGCTCACGCCATACAGTCTAATATCTACCAGCCCTCCGGGCTTTAGAATTCCGGAACCCGCTAAGTTAGCGCTTATGGGGCGTTGCCCGGGATGCGGGGCCGGTTGGAATTCGCTGGCACGGGCATCCGGACTTGCCCCGCAATCGAATAGCGCTCTGCATTAAATCCACTTTTTCCATGACCACATCCACCACGACTCAGTCGCCCCGTTTGCTTTCCCCTTTTGACCTGCGCGGCCTGCCGTTGCGGAACCGCGTAGTAATGGCGCCGCTGACGCGGGCGCGCGCCGGACGCGAGCGGGTGCCGAATGACTTGATGCTGGAGTATTACACGCAGCGGGCTTCGGCGGGGCTGATCATCAGCGAAGCGACGACGATCTCGGAGCAGGCCAATGGCTGGGTGGATTCGCCGGGTGTTTATTCCGATGCCCAGGAGGCGGGTTGGAAGAGGATCACGGCGGCGATGCAGGAATGCGGGACGCCGTTCTTTTTGCAGCTTTGGCATCTGGGGCGCGCCTCGCACAGCAGCTTCCACGGCGGGCAGCCGGCGGTGTCGGCGTCGGCGATCAAAATCAATGGCGAGTCTATCCACACGCCGGACGGCAAGCAGCCTTACGAGGTGCCGCGGGCGCTGGAAACGGCGGAGATTCCGGGCGTGGTGGAGGAGTACCGGCGGGCCGCGGAGCGGGCGAAGTCCGCGGGGTTCGACGGCGTGGAGATCCACGCCGCTAACGGTTATCTGATCAATCAGTTCCTCGACTCGAAGACCAACCGCCGCACCGACCAGTACGGCGGCGGCGTGGAGAACCGGTATCGGTTTCTCAAGGAGGTGACGGAGGCAATCCTGACCGTGTGGCCGGCGGACCGGGTGGGCGTGCGGCTGTCGCCGAACGGGAACTTCAATGACATGGGGGCGCCGGATTTCCGGGAAATATACACTTATGCCGCGGCGCAACTCAATGGTTGCGGGCTGGCTTACCTGCATGTGGTGGACGGGCTCGCGTTTGGGTTTCACGGCCATGGCGAAGCCATGACCCTGGCGGAGTTTCGCGCGGTGTTCGACGGGCCGCTGATGGGCAACTGCGGCTACACGCAGGAGACGGCCGAGGCGGCCATCGCGGCGGGCGACGCGGACCTTATTGCCTTCGGCCGGCCCTACCTGAGCAATCCCGATCTGGTGGAGCGCTTTGCGAACGGATGGGAACTGAACCCGCCCGCAGAGGTGACGGTGTGGTCCGCGCCAACCGCCGCGGGATACACGGATTTTCCGTTTTATACCACGCGATGAGAACGGCAGCGGACATGACGCCTTTCTCCCCGCCTTCCGGCTACCCGCGCATCAGGACGGTGAGCAGTTTCCATGAGCTGGTCACGTCCCGCTTCACTGACGGCGTCAATGCCCTCTGCTGGCCGCGCACGCTGCCGGGGGATTTTGGTGAAGTGTTGCAATTGCTGGCCGCGGGGGAGGGGATCACCACTCTCGACGACGAGCGGCTCTTGAGCCTGCAGGTGAGCCCTGCGGGCCTGGCCGCGGTTGCCATTCTCCTCGACGACCTGCGGCTGCTCCGCGAGCACGATCGCGATCCCGTTCTCAATTGCATCAATGGCTACCCGCGCGACGCGGAACCGGGGCCGGTGTCCACCGACGTCTTTTCTTTCCACGCCGACAGCGCCCCGGTGGAAGCCGATACCTGGCTGTGTACCTACTGCGGTCCGGCGAGCGAGGGCCTGCGCAACGACGAGGCGCAGCGGCGCGTGGATGTCCCCGAAACGCGCGCGGAACTCCTCAAACTCTTCGGCGGAGCCGACGACGACGACTTTCGCGAATTCCTCAGCGAAAACTGTTACGACCTCCACTACGCCCCGGTCCCGCAGGCGCGCCCGTTTTGTTTCGGCGCGGGTAATCTCTGGCGCATCGCGGTGGACTGGCCAAGCAGTCCCGTTCCCCCGTGCATCCACCGCGCGCCCGAAACCCGCCCCGGCGTTCCGCCCCGGCTGCTCCTGATCAGTTGAGGAATCGAGCGGAAGTGGAGCCAGACTGCTTGACCATTCAAAGTCAGCGATCCGCCAGCCAAATACGGCAGGCTCAGTTTTTGCGGTTCCGGGGTGACGGGCTACGGCACTACTTTGGCGCGAAGGTAGTGCTTTGATCCAAAGCCGGTAATATTGACCGGCAGGGTGGTCGAGGCACCGGCGGCAGTGAGGACTCCGGGAATGTCGGCCCATGCTTCGGCGTTGCCGAGGTCGGTGGACTCCTGAAGCTGATAGCGCTTTCCGGCGACCCTGGCGCCGTCTTCGGGGATCCCCTGACCCCTTCCCAGATTGCCCTGCTGGCCTCGGGGGCCTCTCCGCTGTCGTTGTTGCCGTTTGAAGTCACGTTCACTCAATTCAGCCCGAACACTCCGGGGCCTAATCAGGTCTCACTGAGGTGGACTTCCCGGTCCGGCAGGACCTACGTCCTCGAAGTCAGCCGGTCTTTGGGCACCACATGGCTTGAACTTGACGACGGCATTCCCTCAGCCGGTAACTCCACGGGCTACGTCCACA
>JANNVM010000285.1:0-3400 GCA_031414455.1 Verrucomicrobiota bacterium | reverse complement strand
CTCCCCGATGGAGATGCCGACAGGGTTTTCCAGGCGTTCGTCACCACGAAAAGTCAGGGCATGGGCATCGGTCTTTCCATTTGCCGGTCCATTGTCGCGGCCCATCATGGACGGCTCTGGGCCGAACCCAATCCCGGCCCCGGCACCACGTTTCACCTCGAACTGCAAATCACCGGGACGACGGCCTCATGAACGATTCCAACAGCCTGGTTTACATTCTGGATGACGAGCCCGGCATGGTTAGAGCCCTCACCCGGCTGCTGCGCACGGAAGGCTTTGAGGTGAAGGGATTCACCTCGCCCGGCACCTTTCTCGATGCCTTCCGGACGGGCCGGGAAAGCTGTCTCGTCCTCGATGTCGCCATGCCTGAACTGGACGGGCTCCATCTGCAAAAGCGACTCACCCATGAGGGCATTCTGCTGCCCATCGTTTTTCTCACCGGGCACGGCGACATTCCCATGAGCGTGCGCGCCATGAAGGCAGGGGCCGTGGATTTCCTCACCAAGCCGGTCAATGCCGCCGATCTCCTCCGCGCCGTCCGGACTGCGCTTTTGCGGGCCGCGGAAGCCGGAAAAATGGCGGGTGCGGCCCTCCGGCTTGCCCTCCTGACACCGCGGGAGCGTCAGGTGCTGGAGCATGTGGTCACCGGACAACTGAACAAACAAATCGCCGCGGACCTCGGCACCGGAGAACAGAATATCAAGATTCACCGGGCGCGCGTCATGCAGAAGATGGAGGTGACTTCCGTTGCGGACCTCGTGCGGGTCACCGAACAACTCGGCATTGGAAAGTAGTCGACGGCGACGTTTCTGCCGCCAGTCTGGCCGGGGGGCAATCTTGAAAGAAAGTTGTGAGTAAGTGATTGAGTGTTGAGAGTCTCAGATCACAAACCGCAAAATGGAGTTCGCCGAAATCCCCGCACGACCGGTCATCAGGCGCCGGGCCATCGAATCACCCGGGAAAGGAACCGGCAGACCGCCGGCAGGTGCGGCCCCGGCGGGCTTCGCATGATGATCCATCAACGACCGGACATGCAGAGCACGGAGTTGATCTCCCCCGCACGGCACGGCGGATTTTGCACGGAGGAAAGTAGTTCAGGGCTTCAGCCCGCGGCCCGTGTTCACGATTTCAGAACCGGTGAGCCTTTCGGACTAAAGTCCAAAACGACCTTGCGCGGCGATTGCTGCAAGAACAGCCGTGCAAAAATCCGCCGTACCCGCACGAACAAGGTGCCGCCGAAATAACAGTTTGCCCGCAGCCAAACCCCCGTCCAGAATCAAACAAGGATCGTCAACTCATGAAATCCGCCTTAATCGTCCAAACTGCTCAAACGGTCGCCACACGGCGAGGCCGCTGCTGCAAAATGTTTCGACGAATGTCCGGGCGGAGCGGATTCAGGAATCCGTGGATGCGACGCTCGACGGCGTGTTAACCGGTAAACCTGAATCCTGACGAATCTCAAAACCCAAAAAACCATCCTTTGAAAACTTCAAATACCAAAACAAACTCACCGGCATCTGCTGCCGGTGTCGAGTCGGCTCGAACTGCAGTGGCTGCCGCCGAATCCCGGTGCAAGGCCGCCAAAGAGCAGGCGCGGGCGGCCAAACGCCGGCGCAAAGAAGCGAAACTCATGGCCCGCCGCGCGAAGGAGCAGGCGAGAAAAGCCAGGGAGGATTTAAACGAAGCCAGAGAGGCATTGGCGAAACTGGAAGCCAAAGGCCCTAAAACCGCTGCTCCGAAACCGGCCGCGAAACCGGCACCGGACCAATCGAAACCCGTGGTGAAAGCTGCGGCTCCGGCAAAACGGAAAGCTCCCGCCAAAGCGAAACCCGCTGCAAAACCTGCTGTGATACCCGCTGCGATACCCGCTGCAAAACCCGCTGCTCCAGCGAAGCGGAAGCGCCCCGCCCGTAAACGCCCGTCACGGTCCGTTGCCAAGCCGCCCGCCGGTGCGCAGGCTGCCGCCTCCGGGGACAGCAACCAGACTCCGGACAAGGCCGTTTGAAACGGGAGACGGCTTAATTTTCCCGCGCGGGAATTCGCAATCCTGAACAGACCGGATGACATCCGGAATGAATCCGCGAGCCCACGATGAAATCTGAAAATCCAGCGACTCCCGGTGGACCGGTGGCGGAGCCGTATGATTTCTCGCTGATCCTCGGCGGGCCGCTCTATCAGTTCTTTCGGCGAGCCCATTTGACAGGCAACACGCTGGAACTGCTGTGGCGAAGGGTGCTTGCCATCACCCTCTTTGCATGGCTGCCGCTGCTCCTGCTGTCCCTCGGTGAGGGTCACTTGTGGGGCGGCACAGCGGTGCCGTTCCTCAAAGACGCGGATACCCATGTCCGTTTTCTGTTCGCGCTGCCCATGCTCATCATCGCGGAACTCGTCGTCCACCAGCGGATGCGCCCGCTCGTCCGGCAGTTCGTGGAGCGCCGCCTGATTCCGGACGAAGTGCGGCCAAAACTCGATGCCATACTCGGATCGGCACTCCGGCTTCGCAATTCCGTCCTCGCGGAAGTGGCTATGATCGCATTTGTATATGGGGTCGGCGTGATGTTCATCTGGCGCACGCAATCGGCACTCGAGTCGGGCGGATGGTACGGCCCCACCGCGAACGGAAACTGGCACCCGTCACTGGCCGGGTTGTGGTTTGGCTGTATCAGCCTGCCTCTGTTCCAGTTTATCCTTCTGCGATGGTATTACCGGCTTTTCATCTGGGCGCGTTTCCTCTGGCAGGTTTCCCGCATCGGCCTCCGGCTGATGCCGACACACCCTGACCGTTGCGGCGGCGTGGGATTTCTCGCGAATGTGGGCTTCGCCTTCACTCCCTTCCTGCTCGCCCAGGGGGCTCTGCTCTCAGGCATGATCGCCAACCAGATATACTTCAACGGTGCCAAACTGCTGGAGTTCAGGATCGAGATCTTTGCCGTGACAGGCATCATTCTCCTGGCGGTGCTGGGGCCGCTCCTGGTTTTCATCCCGGTCCTCAGCCGCGCCAAACGCACCGGCCTGACTGAGTATGGCGCGCTGGCGCAGCGCTATGTCCGGGAGTTCGACCACAAATGGCTGCGGGGAGGCGCACCGGACGGGGAACCTCTGGTCGGCAGCGGTGACATCCAGTCGCTCGCCGACCTCGGCAACAGCTTCGAGGTCGTGCGCACCATGAGACTGGTGCCCTTCACCAAAGAAACCGTGATCTTCCTGGCAGTGGCGACACTCCTGCCGCTGCTGCCGCTGACCCTGACCCTCATATCCGTTGAAGAACTGCTCGCCCGGTTCCTGAAAATCGTTTTCTAACCAATGATATGAATCCGGTGCTGTCTGACCCGGGACTGCGCACGCGGAGGCAGTGCCGAAAACTCCTGCGTCGATGGAGCCCGCGCTTCCTCCGCGCCTC
>JANNVM010000284.1:0-2386 GCA_031414455.1 Verrucomicrobiota bacterium | reverse complement strand
GCTGGAGAGATCACGGTCGGGCGAGGGCGGTCACGTTTGGATATTCTTCCCGGAGGCGGTCCCGGCGTCACTCGCGCGGAAACTCGGCGCGCATGTGTTGACGGAAACGATGGAACGCAGGCCGGATGCGGGATTGAAATCCTATGACCGCTTCTTCCCGAATCAGGACACGCTGCCGCGTGGCGGGTTTGGCAATCTGATCGCGCTGCCTTTACAAAAGGCCGCGCGCGAGAGGGGAAACAGTCTGTTCGTTGATGCAAACATGGAGCCGTATGCGGACCAATGGGAATTTCTGTCGGGCATGGAGCGGGTGTCGCCGCAGCGTGTTGAAGCGATTGTTCGCGAGGCGGAGGGACGCGGGCGAGTCGTCGGTGTTCGGATGGCGTTGCCTGATGATGAGGATGACAGCACGCCCTGGAGTCTCCCGCCGTCCCGCCGCCGCGACGGCCTGCCTGTTGGCGACATGCCAAAGGCAATCGACTTGGTGTTGTCCGATCAGGTGTATGTGCCCAAGGCACCGCTTCCGCCCGCCTTGCGAAACGCGCTGGTGAGGCTGGCTGCGTTTCAGAATCCCGAATTTTACAAAGCGCAGGCGATGCGTCTGCCGACGTATGACAAGCCTCGCATCATCGCGTGTGCGGAGGATCATCCTGAGCACATCGCCCTGCCCCGCGGATGTCTCGACGAGGCGCTGGACTTGTTTCGAACGCTGAAGATCAAGCCGCAGGTCCGCGATGAACGTTTCGCCGGGCGGGCAGTTCAAGTCACGTTCAACGGCACGCTGCGCCCGGACCAACAGCAAGCGGCACCGGCGATGCTAAGCCACGATTTCGGGGTGCTATCGGCAACTACGGCCTTTGGCAAAACCGTGCTCGCCGCATGGCTGATCGCGCAGCGCGGTGTGAACACCCTGGTGTTAGTGCATCGCCAGCAGTTGATGGAGCAGTGGGTGGAGCGGTTGAGCCAGTTCCTTGGCTTGAGCGCGAAGGAGATCGGGCGCTGGGGCGGCGGAAAGAAGAAGCTCACGGGCAACATTGACGTCGCGCTGATGCAAAGTTTGGTGAGAAAAGGAACAGTGAACGACCTGGTCGCGGACTACGGCCACATCGTGGTGGACGAATGCCATCATCTCTCGGCCCATAGTTTTGAAATGGTGGCGCGACGTGCGAAGGCAAAGTTCGTGCTCGGCCTCTCGGCCACGGTCGCGCGGAAGGATGGACATCATCCGATCATCTTCATGCAATGCGGCCCCGTGCGACATCGTGTCGATGCCCGGCAGCAGGCCGCAGAGCGACCCTTCACTCATGAAGTGCTGGTGCGGCCCACGGGCTTCTTTCCAAGCGGCGAGCAAGAGGAAGACAAGCGCATGGAGTTTCAGCGTCTCTGCACCGCAGTGATGAATTCCGAGTCGCGCAACCAACTCATCGTCGCTGAGATCGTGCAGGCAGTGAAGGCCGGGCGCTCGCCCGTGGTGCTCACGGAACGCACCGGGCATCTGGAAATGATCGCCTCGCAATTGCGCCCTCACGTTGTCCACGTCATCACCTTGCAGGGCGGCATGGGGCGAAGGGCGCTCAACGCAGCGCTCGATCATCTCAAAACGATCCCGGCCAGTGAGAGTCGCGTGATGATCGCCACCGGACGTTTCATTGGCGAAGGATTCGATGACTCGCGGCTCGACACCTTGTTTCTCACCATGCCCGTCTCATGGCGTGGCACCATCGCGCAGTATGTGGGCCGGCTGCATCGCCTGCACGACGGCAAGCGAGTGGTGCAGGTTTATGATTATGCCGATTTGGACGTGCCGATGCTCTCCCGCATGTTCGACAAGCGCTGCGCTGGCTATGAAGCCGTGGGCTACACGATCCTGCTGCCCGCGAGCGCACTGCCTGGCTGGCCGGTCGAAGTGCCGCTGCCCATTGATCCGCAATGGAAGCAGGACTACGCCGCGAGCGTGAAGCGACTCATTCGCGACGGCGTGGATCACACCCTCGCTCAACTCTTCGTCCACATCGCCCGACCCTTCGCTGCCGATGCCGGGAATGCCGGCCGGGCCCGCAGTGCGAGTGAGGCGTTCATCTTTCGCCGCTTCGAGTCGCTGCCCGAATTCAAAGGCCGCTTCCGCCTCAATGAGAAGCTGCCTTTCCCTTTCGATGATCGTGGTCAGACCGAAGTTGATCTGCTCTGCGCGGAAACCAGGGTGGTCATTGAAATCGACGGCGCCCAACACCTCGGCGATGCTACCGCCTATCGCCGGGATCGCCGCAAGGACGCGCTGCTCCAGGCGAACGGCTACTTCGTACTCCGGTTCCTCGCCGATGATCTCGGCCGGCATCTCGATGAGTTTCTGGACACCGTGCTGAGGGTCATGGCGGCGCGGGGGCGC
>JANNVM010000283.1:0-5550 GCA_031414455.1 Verrucomicrobiota bacterium | reverse complement strand
CCGGCAACGCGGCTGCCTCTATGACTTTTTCAAACATGGCGCAAGCCAATCCTTTGCCCAGCCGCGCAAAATTGAAATCTTCTCCGCTTCATTCCCGAAAGTGCGTCCCGGAGAAGTTAAATGAGGATCTAAACCAGGCGTGATGACCATAGAAACTTCGGCTGGAGGTCCTTCCACGCAGGCAAAGAATAAATTCCATAATGCCTCTCAGCGCCCTGGGGGCACGGAGATCTCATTCGTGCAGATGCGGGAGAACTGCGGTGCAGATGCAAAGCTGACTGCTAATCACGCCGTTGCCGGCAACCAGTTCGTCGGGACCGCGGCCCTCCCTGGCAGCGGTGCTGCACGGGGGCTGTGTCCGGATAAAGGGAAATGCGCTTGCCCGCGGACCACCGTTTCGCCATGAACGCGGCATGTTCACCGGCATAGTCGAAACCACGGGCCGCGTCGCCCGCCTCCAGGCCATCGCAGACGGCGGGCGCCTGGAACTCTGCGGCGTGCCGTTTGCCGGCGAACTGGCCCTTGGCGAAAGTGTGGCGGTGAACGGCTGCTGCCTCACCGTCGTGGAGGCCGCCGGTGACAGCGTAAATTTCGATCTCCTCCAGCAAACCCTGCGCCTCACGAATCTCGGCGGACTCGCTGCGGGAGACGCGGTGAACCTTGAGCGTGCCATGCAGGCGGGGGGCAGATTCAGCGGGCATTTTGTTCAGGGCCATGTGGACGGCACCGGCGAAATCCTGGCCTGGGAACCGCACGGTCAGGACTACAAACTGGTGGTGCGCCTGCCCGCGGATTTGCACCGCCTCGTCATTCCGCGCGGCTCTATCACCATTGATGGCATGAGCCTAACGGCAGCGGAGGTTGAGAGGGAAAGTGTCACCGCGTGGATCACGCCCCATACCCGGGCGGTAACGAACCTTGCCGCCGCCGCCGCGGGCAATCGCGTGAATCTGGAGGTGGATATGCTGGCAAAATATGTTGAGCAGTTGCTGGCGCTGCGTGAGTCAGCGATTTGAAGCCACCATGCTCAACCTTTCCTCCAGCAGTCCCTTCGTCAAAATCTGCGGCCTCACCGGTGCCGCAGACGCAGCGGTGTGCGCGGAAGCGGGTGCCGATGCCATCGGAATCAATTTTTTCCCAAAGTCGAAACGATATCATCCTCTGGATCAGGCCCGGAAATGGCTCGATCTCTTCGCGGGCGGTCCAGCCCGCGTGGCGCTTTTTGTGAATGCTGCGCTGCCGGATATTGCGGCGGCGGTGGACAGCGCCCTTTTTGAGGCCGTCCAGCTTCACGGCGACGAATCTCCCGATTTCTGCGCGGAAGTGAAGTCATTGGGATTGCCGCTCATTCGCGCCTTCGCCCTGCGCACCGCCGGCGATTTCACCCTGCTCGCCGGCCATCCTGCTGACGCTTTCATTCTTGATGCCTACGCTCCAGCCGATTACGGGGGCACCGGCCTTTTGAGTGACTGGCCGCTCGCCGCGGAAGCCGTGCGCCGGTTTCCTGACAAAACCCTTCTCCTCAGCGGTGGCCTTACGCCGGAGAATGTCGCCAGTGCCATTCGACAGGTTCACCCGTTCGGAGTGGATGTCGCCAGTGGCGTGGAATCCGCTCCGGGTCAGAAGGATCCGGGCTTAATCCGGGCTTTTATCGCTGCTGCCAAAGGCAAACCGTAAATTCCCTACTATCCCCATAGACAATAAGGTATTTCCCGTTGCCTTTCGGAAAAATGCCCGCAGCATCCTCCATTCACCATCCTCAGCCATGTCCAAAGCCAGCGTCGAAGAAATCAAAGAGCAGTCCCGCGGTCTCCGCGGCCACATCCCGGAAGCGTTCGCGGATGCCGCGCTCTCCCATGTCGAGGAAGCCGAGAATGTGCTGCTGAAATTCCACGGCACCTATCAGCAGGATGACCGTGATCAGCGCGTCGCCAGGGCGAAGGAGAAACTGGACAAGGCATGGAGTTTTATGGTGCGCAGCAAGATGCCCGGCGGCCGCATCACGGCAAAGCAGTGGCTCATTCATGATGAACTGTGCCGGCTCAGTGAAGGATCGCTTCGCTTGACTAACCGTCAGGGAATTCAACTTCACGGCACGCTCAAAGGCAATCTCAAAGCCGTCATCGCCGGCATCAACAAGAGCGGCCTGACGACCATGGGTGCCTGCGGCGATGTCGTTCGCAACACGATGGGCCCCGCCGCTCCGGTGAAGGACGAAGTCCACGCCGACGCGCAACGACTCGCCGAGGAACTCAGTCAGCGCTTCCTCTGGCGCTCGCAAAGTTACGCCGACATCTGGCTCGACGGCGAGAAGATCGATCTGGACTGGGCGCAGCAGGATGTGGCCCCCGCGGTGCGGGAGAAAACCGTTTCTCCGGATGTCGCGGAAACGGGCGATGCCATTTACGGAAGGCTCTACCTGCCGCGGAAGTTCAAGATGGGCATTTCGATCCAGCCTCAGAATGACGTGGATGTTTTCAGTCAGGATCTCGGATTTGTGCCGCATGTTGCCGGCGGTGTGGTCGAAGGTTACACCATTGTCGTCGGCGGCGGATTTGGCATGAGTCACGGCCAGCTCAGTACCCGTCCGTTCCTCGCGCAGCCTCTGTTCTATGTGCCGCGGGCGCATGTCGTGGATGCCGCGGAAGCCATCGTCACCGTGCAGCGCGATCATGGAAACCGCACCGAACGGAAAAACGCGCGGATGAAGTACACGATTCAGACGATGGGCATTGATGCCTTCCGCGCGGAAGTTGTCAGCCGTCTCCCGGGCATCTTCACGGAGCCCGCAAAGCCGATTCATTTCGACACCGTGGAGGATCATCTGGGCTGGTTCGAGCAGGGCGACGGGAAACTCTACTGCGCCGTTTATGTCAGTATGGGCCGCATCACCGACCGTCCCGATGGCCCGGCCTATCTCAGCGCCTTCAATGAAATCGCGCGCGATCTTGGCCTGCCGTTTGTCATCACGCCGAACACGAACGTCATCATCGCCGATGTGCCCGCGGACAAAAAGACCGTGGTGGACGCCATCCTCGCCAAACACAGCGTGCCACACAGCGACGGCATGACGGCCACCCGCCTTGTCGCGCACGCCTGCGTCGCCCTGCCTACCTGTGGCCTTGCCCTCAGTGAATCCGAGCGCGCCCTGCCCGGTGTTTTGGACGGCATTGATGCCATTCTCCGCGAACTCGGTCTGGAGAATGATCCCATCCTTATCCGCATGACCGGCTGCCCCAACGGCTGCGGACGTCCCTACAATGCCGACTTCGGTTTCGTGGGCCGCGCGCCCAACAAGTATGCCATGTTCGTCGGCGGCAGCATCGCCGGTGATCGCCTCGCCGGCCTGGAACAGAAGACCATCCTAACGGCTGACATCCCCAACGCCGTGCGGCCCTATCTTGAAGCCTACAAGCAGGAACGCCAGCCTGGCGAGACTTTCAGCGCCTGGTTTGGCCGCACCCGCGACGTTGGCCCTGCACCCGATCCGGAGCAGTTCCACATCGAACTCTCCGAGCGCGCCGCCAAACTGGCCGACCAGAAAGTGACCGCCGCGGGCTGACGCCGGGCGGGTGCAGGAAGCCCGGGCCACAGTTGGCGAAAGCCCTCACGCAAATCTTCTCCTCCACGGAAATGCTGCTGATTGGCTCCTGCCGCGGGCACTTCCTCTGCCAGCTCCAGGTTTTTGCCGGTGTGGCCTGTGGTTCTTGTCGGGCGCATGGACGCCGACGACGCGGGCGCTTCCTTTGGGCTCCTAACCCCTACCAGTTATCCGTCCGGAAAGGTGAAGCCGGGAGACCAGCGCGATTGTAAAGATTCGCACCTGCGGGATTGCTGCAATAAGCATATCGCACCGCGACGGGCGCCGGCACTTGAGGCGATGAAACCAGCACCGTATCTCCATCGATCACAGCCTCGGCCCAATGCCATTTGCGATCCTCTCCGGCGATGGCAAATCGCTGCAGCCTGGCACCTTTGTCTTCCCCGACAGGGGTGCGCCCGATTTTGTGAGCGGTCATGAGCCCGCCGCCGAGCGAATCAAAAGTGAGGAGAGCTTTGCCCCTTTCAATTTTCATTTCCCGGAACAAGGGACCAGAGGCGACGAGATCGGCCTTGCCGTATTCATCATGCAGCGCCCACAGGGCCAGACGCTCGCCGACGTCTGCTTTGTTACGGGGATGAATATCCCCGGCATCTCCAAGGTCCACTGCACTGGCCATGCCCGTGTGGGGGATCGCAAGGCAGCGACGCTGGGCATCCCTGATCGGACCCCATTCTCCACCAGCCGGATCTCCGTTGGGCTTTTGCCAGCCAGCGAGTTGGACGAGATAATAGGGCAGGTCAGGATTCTCGAACCCATTGCGCCAGGCCGCGAGCTTGGCGGCGGTCTTCTCAACATACAGGTTCCCGTCGGCATTGTTTTCACCCTGATACCAGAGTGCCCCGCGCAGAGCCATGGGCATGAGCGGAGCGATCATTCCATTATGCAAAGTCACGCAACGGGGGCGGAATAATTTTTCCCCAAAAGGAAAATCCGGGAATGCCGGCGCATTCGGCAGCGGCTTGCCTTCGCGCAGGGCGGCCTTGGCGGCCACGCTCCAGGCATCGATGGCGGGCAGTCGTTCCGCTGTCTCCCTCCGCCACAATTCCAGGGAATCGCGCATCATCCTGGCAAAAGGTTCCAGCGATGGCGTCTCCAGAAGGGTCTCCTGAGACATCCAGCATTCTATGTTCGTGCCCCCGACAGCCGATTTCAATATACCGATGGGCACGCCTGTTTCCTGTTGGATTTTGCGGGCAAAATAAAACCCCACCGCCGTAAATCCGGGGGCCGATTGCGGCGAGCAAACCTGCCACCGCCCCTTCACCTCCTGCTGCGGCGAGGAGGCAAAATTCATTTCCACAGCAAACTGCCGCAACAGCGGTAGATCCGCCATCTTGATATCCTCCGGTGCCTCGCATCCACCCAGAACCATGTCCATGTTCGATTGTCCGCTGCAAAGCCAGACATCTCCGAGGAGAATGTCGTTGAGAGTGATTGTTTCGCCTTTGGATGAGACCACCAGCTTTAGCGGCTCCTTCGACAAGGGTTGGGCTGCGAGCCGCACGATCCATTTTCCATCTGCCGCCGCTTTCACCTCTCCCTTGCTGGCGCCGAATGAGACCTGCACGGCATCACCTGGATTCGCCGATCCCCAAACAGGCAGCGGCTTGTCACGCTGCAGGACCGCATGATCGGAAAAGAGGGCGGCAATTTTGACCTCAGACCGAACGGACGACCAGGTGACGAGAGATAGGATCGATGGAAGGATAAATTTGCGAATCATGGTGAGGGTTCCTGGAAGTGAGCGGATTCCTGGACCGAAACTTCTAATCACGCGATCCGAATCGGTGACCCGATTGAAGGACTTCTTCAATTATTGGTGTGGCCCGTTGTTTCCATGTGGCCCGTTGTTTCCAAATCAGCGCTTCCGGCAAGGCTGTGTGTCAGAACTGTCACCCGGCAACTGTGACAGAAACGTGACCAGCGGGAATTAGCCGGCCATCCAG
>JANNVM010000282.1:0-7344 GCA_031414455.1 Verrucomicrobiota bacterium | reverse complement strand
TATCACGGGCCGCCGCGTCAGACCGGTCACCACGAAGGTCTTCAGAATGCAACCCTTGCCATAGTCATTGGTGGCATGAGAAGCGACTGTCACTGGAGCACTCCATGCGGTCCCTTCGGCGTTGGCCGCGCGCACAAATTTCAGGTCCTTGTTCGTCTCGTCGTAATAGGCGATCGCCGGGTTGGATTCCACCATGGCCATGCTGCACCACGCACCTACGATGGCAGATCCGCCTTCCACCACGGTGACCGGTGTTCCCCAGGTCGAGCCGTCTGCAGAAGTGGCCCTGACGTATTTCAAATCTCCGTTCGTCTCATCTGTATAGGCAATGGCCGGCAGGCCGCCCACCAGGATCGCATCCCGCCACCGGCCTACATTGCTCGTGGCCGGGCTTCCGTCATCCACCACGATGTCCCGCGGCGGAACATTGATCGTAAATCCCGTGGTGGTCACGTTCAGGGCCGTGGTTCCGTCTCCCAGTTCCACCGCCGGCGGGCTCTCGAACGGGTTCGGGAACGTAATCGTCACCGGACCGCCGGTGGCGGGCACCGAGTTGTATTCGTCATCGTAGTAGCCGGCTTGCCAGGCCGTCGCCATCTGCGAGGGCTGGATGAAACCCGGCGCGATGGCACTGGCCGGCACGCTGTCCACACTGGCAGCGCGGTGCGCATACCCCACCGGCGCCAGCCGCTGGTCCGGTGCCAGTTGCTGCAGCCCGTTTACTCCGTCATTGAACCAAACCCTCAGCCGCAAATCGCCGTTCGAGAACAGGGCGGACGGCACCGCGGCCATGTTTGTCAGGGAAGTATCGCCCAGGCGCACCGTGTATAGACCTCCCGATACGGCCACGTTCGCAGTGGCGGAGGCATGACTGCTCCACAATGCAGTGCCCGCTCCATCCACCAGTGCGAAGCGAAACTGCCCCGTGCCGGTAAAGGCCGCGCCATTCACGGCCACGCGGCCCTGATAATTGAGCGACTGCGGCACCTGCGCCGCCAGCGGCAGGGAGTTGAGCAGGCCTCCGGCGAGAATGAGGGTGAGGAATAGGGTTTTCATGGGATGTATCCGGTGATTAGGTTTCCGCCGCGCAGGATTGCGGAGAAAAATGCGGCACCTCAGCGTTTCCGGTTCGTCCCCCACCGGCCCACCGGCGGAACTGCTGGAAATTCGCAGATTTCCGCTGGAGGCAGGAGAGGCGCGCGGCATTTCTCCTGCTGTCTCCACCCGGCCCGAATGTCCTTTTCCGCGAATACCACCCGCTACTTGACCGACTTCAATTCCTCGTGAGTCCACGGGGCGGTGCGGGACTCAATGTCCTTGCGGATGCGGGCGATGTCTTCGGCAGTGACTTTGCGGTTCCAGCCGTGCCAGCGTTCGCCGGCGTAGGTGAGGACGGTGGCTAACTGCTCGTCGGTATGGGTCTTTTCCAGCGGGGGCATGAGGCCGGCACCGTAGGCGATGCCGTCTATGGGGCCGGCCTGGCCTTTGAGCAGGATGCGGGCGAGGACGGCGGTGTTGCCGTTGTTGGCCATCCATGCGGATTTGGCCAGCGGCGGGGCGAGCATGGAGTCCGCTGCTTTGACGCCCATGCCGTCGAGTCCGTGGCAGGCCATGCAGAGGTTCTCATAGACGAGGCGGCCTTTGCGGGCGGGTTCGCTGAGTTTGCTCTGCAGGGCTTCGCTGTCGTCGTGCTGCCTGAGCGCGGCGACGAGAGGAAGCGGGCGGTTGCCAGGCTGGAACCCGCCAGGCTGTCCGGCATAGCGCCAGGCAAGGAAGACCTGGGTGGCGACCTGCGCGTCGGGATCGGCAGCGAGGGACTTGATGGCGGCGACGGCGGGTTCGTCTTTCTGCGCGAGCCAGAGTTCCGCCAACTGCACGGCGGCGCGGCGCACGCGGGGCTCTTTGTCGTTCAGGGCGGCGAGGACAGTTTCCTTTTTCAGCGCGTCGAGTCCGCGGAGCGCCCAGAGGGAATGAATGCGCGCATTCGTGTCAGGGTTGCCGGTCAAGGCGAGTGATTTCGCCCTTGGCTTCGACACTAATGCGAGCGCCGAGCGGGAGGAGTTCGGCCGGTGTTTGCGCGCGGGCGGCGGTAAGTCCGCAGAGGGCCGCGAGGAGGACACGAAGCGGAGCGAAGCGGGGCAGTTTCATGGCAGGGTATTACAAAGAGGCAAGCCGGCGGCGTGTCAGACAGAGAAGACCGCCAGCGAGCAGCAACACGGCGCCCGTTGGTTGGGGGATGGGGAGCACCTCAAGGTTATCCACGAGGAAGGCGCTGTCCCCCGGAGTGCCGTTGCCATTGAGCGTCTGGAAGGTGAGAGAAAAATGCGGCTGCCCCGGCACGACGCCGAGCAGCGCCTCAAAGCGCGTCCACCCCGGACGCGCCGGACTGGGCAGGACTGTCGCTCCGGCCACAAGGCTCTGCAGCCCGTTCGCCCCATCATAGTCGAAGAGCGCCAGCGAGGACGCCGACTGAAAAAGCTCGGGACGGAGACCGGCTTCGGATCCGCCAAATTGCACGCTGGCAAAGGCGGTGTCGGGAAACGCCCCCGGCGACTGGAACTGCGGCGACATGAGGCCGGTGAAGTAATCAAATCGGACACGGATGAGCGGGGCCTCGCTGACCGCTTTCTGATAGAGCAGCACCAGCGGGCCATCCGGGATGCGGCCATAGGGATTGTCGCCCGGTTCGCCGGTGGCGATGACCTCTGCGCCGCCAAGCAGGCTCCAGCCCGTGCCGCCGGAGTCGAACGCGCCGTTCAAAATCAGCGTGGCACTGCGGGCCGTATCCGGGGAAGCCAGCAGGACGGCAGCCAGCCACAAGGGCCGGCGGCGCGGGGAGAACAGAGGTGTCTTCATTGGAGGGTCAGCGGATAACGCCGTGCTACGACATCGCGCCGCCATCGTTACACAATTTTGAAAAGGACGATGAGAACCGCAGATCTGTGCACCAGACAGGTGATTCAGCGGAGACTAAGCCCCCGCGGGCGAATCGTTTCACCCTGGCCACAAATTGCATCGCCCGCCTCCGTGGTGTGGACATGGTCTTTCGGACTGCCGCGCTTCCTGCGCCGGCCGGTGCGAGACTACCAGTCCAGCCCCAGCTTCCGCAATTCGCCGCGCAGCGCGTTCAGGTCCCACAGGTGAACGACCGGCCCAAGGGTCTGCGCGGCGAGATGGCGGCTGTCGGGACTGAAGCGCAGGGTGACGAGATTCAGAGGCACCGGCGGCCTCAGGGTGGCGAGGGCTTCACCGGTGTGAGGGTCAAGCAGGTGGACTTCCTGCCGGGTCGCGGCAAAGGCCAGCAGCGTGCCGTCGGCGCTAAAAACCACCGGCAGCGGCACGCCTCCGGCAATGCTGGTGGCGATGCGCCGTCGCGGCTCCCACGATGCGGTGTCCCAGAGGATGAGTTCGCTGGCGGTGGAGGTGGCGAGAGTGGCTCCGTCGAGGCTGACGGCCAGCCGGGCGTTTTCGTTTTCGATGAGGGGCTTCCGCAGCGTGCCGTCCCGGACGTTCCAAATGTTCACGCCATCGCCGCCGGACGAGGCGCCGGCGAGCCAATTTCGATCCGGCGGGAGGCACACGTAGTCATGGCCGGAAATTTTCAGCCCCTTCCCAAACACCGTTTGTTGCGCAGGATCGCTCCACCGAAAAATGCGCGAACCGTAGTCGCAGGGTACCGCCAGCCACTCGCCGTCCGGCGTAAACTCCACTTCAAGGAATCGATCCCCATTCGTCGTGAAGACCGGCTCTGGCGGCCCGATCCTGCCCGCTGCCGGGTCGAAGGGCCAGCGAAGCAACTGCGTCTTGCCGCCGGAGACGATGAAGCGCCCGCCGGGATGAAATCGGGGGCGCGTAGCCATCGCGGACGGCATGAAGGAAATCTCATCGCCTTTCGCTATGTCCCACAAGTGCAAACCGGCAAAGTCGCCGGACACCAGCCATCGTCCATCCGGGCTGACGTCCACGCCAGACAATTCCGGGTAGCCCGTGGCTGCACTCGTAAAGGTGCGAAAGACGGCGCTGCGCAGGTTTTCCCTGGCACCGATGGAGCCATCGTCCTCAAATGTCGCGAACCAGCGTCCGTCGGCCGTAGCCTGGATGCCGCCGCTCCCGGTCACTTCAAAAAGCACGCGACCCGTGGCGGTGTCGCAGTAGCGCCGGGTGCTGTCCCACGAAGACGACGCGAGAATTTCGCCCTGCGGATCAAATGTCAGACCATACACGTGCTGCTGGTGCGGCATCAGCCATCGCGAAGTGCCGCTGACGCTGTCGAGCAGCTGCATCTCGCCGTTCGCATAGCCCACCACGACGAACCGTCCGAGCGGATGCCATGCAAACAGCGTGACGTGGGAGCGATGCTGGTGTTTGTGGACTTCCGCCGGCGGGTTGAGCGCCCAGATAAACAGGGCCCCGCCGGTGCTGAACGCCAACCGGTCACCCTGCGGCGCGATGGCGATCAGGTTTGCGGTAAAGGGAATCGCGATGTTCATCCGCTCCGCACCGTTCTCCAAATCGAAAAAGCGGATGCTATTGTCTGCACCGGCGAGTGCGAGCGAACCTCCGTCGGGGGTGAAGTCGGGCTGATACCCCCACGGCCCCGGCAGGACGAGCGCAGGCTTCTTGAACCCGCTGTCTGCGCGGCTCAAATCCCAAATGAAAGCGTTTCGCGCCTCGTCGTAGTTGACGAGGTAGCGGCCATCCGGGCTGAACAAATCGTAGAAGCCCATGTTTGGCGGAGTGCTCAATTCGGCGAGCACCGACCCATCCCGGCGATGGAAAACCGTAATCCCCTTTGACTCGCCGAAGATCGCGTAGCGTTCGCCATCCCTGCTGAGCAGTCGCTGATGGGTGTGCGGCTGGCGCTTTGCCGCGTACCAGATTTGCGGCGGACCGAGCGCCGGCAGCGCGAGCGTGGCGATAGCCTCGTTACGCACCTGGAGGCTGGGCCGGATGCGCGCAGCGTCCGCGACGAGTTGCAGATTCTGCGCGCGCCTCTCCGGGGTCGCGCCGAGGCGCTGGGAGCGGGCCTGCGCGAGAAGTGAAGTGTGCAGTGTTCCGTTGATTTCATCGCGCTGTCCGCGCAGCCGCAGCGCCGCCACCGTCGAGACCGCTGCGAGCACCAGCAGCAGCACGCCCGCAATCGCCGCGGCGGGATTCCGCCGGGTCCAGAGCCAAAGCCGTTCCAGCGGAGCGACGGGCCGTGCATGGATCGGCTTGCCGGCGAGCCAGCGATCCAGATCCGCGGCCAGGTCCTCTCCGCTGGCATAGCGGCGCGATGGTTCTTTTTGCAGGCACTTGAGGCATATGGTATCGAGGTCACGGTTGAGGCCGGGGTTGGATTTTCGCAGCGGCAGTGCTTCGCGTTCCTGGACTTGACGCAGCAGCTCGAGCGTCGAGCCACCCTCAAACGGCGGATGCCCGCTGAGCAATTCATAAAGGACCGCGCCGAGGCTGTAGAGGTCCGCCGAGGCCGTGAGCAGCCGGTTGTTTCCCGCGGCCTGCTCGGGTGCCATGTAGCTGGGGGTGCCAACCACCGCGAGCGTCAGCGTCATCGCCGGCCCGCCCTCCGCCAGCCTCGCCAGACCAAAATCCGTGAGATGCGGCGCGCCGTGTTCATCCAGCAGGATATTGGTCGGCTTCACATCGCGATGCAGCAGGCCGCGCTGGTGCGCATGGTGCAATGCCCGCGCCATGTGAGCGACGATCTCCGCCGCCCGCCGCGTCCACTCTGCGCTGCGCCGGCGGATGGCGTCACACTCTGCGCTGAGTTCCGCGAGGCTCCCGCCCTCAATGAACTTCATGCTGAAAAAGTGCCGCTCCCCGTCCTCCCCGACTTCAAAGATGGGCACGATATTGGGGTGATCCATACTCGCCGCCGCCTCGGCCTCCCGTCGAAACCGCTGCTCCTCCACCGGCGTGGCCAGCAGGCCGGAGCGGATCATTTTTAACGCCACGATGCGCCCCAGCGAAACCTGCCGCGCGCGATACACCACGCCCATCCCGCCTTCGGCAATGCGGTCGAGCAATTCATAATCACCCACACGCCGGCCAATCACCGCCCTGCCCTCCACGCCCAGCGCCACGCAGCCCAGCAAAGCACGGGGATCGAGGCCGAGGACACATTCGGCATCAGATCGTGGAGCGGAGGCTTCGGACATGGTCCGCTCTTAGCATAGCGGCGCCGGAGTGTCAGCCTGTGAATATCGCAGCCACCAGACCTGTAACGTTTCGCCAGTAACAGCGAAGCACGGGAGCAGACGGGGGCTTTGTTCGCCGTCTCAGGTTTCGCTGCCGATCCGGTGCTTCATGCGCCGCAAGTCCGGGCGGGAGGGAATTCCTGGCAGCATCACCAACCGCCGGCGCTCTCCAACACATGAAAACAAACGCACGCAAAACCCGCAACCAACTCACGGCGCTCCTCACCGGACTGGCGCTGCTCATTCATCCCGGCCTGCTGCCCGCGGCCCGCGCCGGGAATCACGGCTGTCCCGCGCAGGGGCACGCGCAGCATCGTCCGCACGGCATTTCCAATGGCGGCTGGCTCGTCCGCTACTTCGACTGGCTCATGGACGACGGCGCGGACGGCGCGCGCGGCGTGAAATTCCTCCCGCTGCCGGAAGGCGAGGAAGCCGGCGGCAGTTTCACCTATGACGATCCCGGTATCCTCGAAGGCGAAGCCAGCGTGACCCTGAAGCGCGGCGAATCGTTCATGGTTCCTATCGTGTCATGGATCGGGGAAGTCTATGAGGACGGGAGCGAAGACCAGCCGCTTTCGGAGGCCACGATGAACGAGAGCGATTTTCTGGTAACCATTGATGGACGCACCGTGGCGCGTAAAGCCGCCGGACGTTCCAGCCCGCTCTATTCTTCAGCCCGCGATTTCGACGAACCGATCCTCTACGACGAGCCGACCGGCTATGGCTCCATCGGCGCGCTGTGGGTGCAGGGATTTTCGCTGGTGCATGGCCCGCTTTCGCCCGGACGGCATGTGATGAAACTGCACTCCACCCTGCTCATCGAAGACCTCGATCTCGGCCTTCAGTTCGAGAATACATGGATCATCAACGTGACCCGATAGCACCAACCCGTCTGCCGCCGGGGGCGGTACGCAGCCGTCAACTCACCGCTCTGAAAAGCGCATCAATCTCCTCGTCCACTTCCGCCTCGGTTCCCGCGTCCATGCTGGCGGCGACTTCAGTGAGGAGGCGGGCGCGGTAGCGGGCGCGGAGACGGTTGATGGCTACGCGCACCGCTCCGGCGGTCATGCCAAGTTTTTCGCCGGTCTCCGCCGCGGAGGCCGCATCGGGGTCTTCAGTGAGAGCGGGTTTGAGTGCGGCGAAGAGA
>JANNVM010000281.1:0-6242 GCA_031414455.1 Verrucomicrobiota bacterium | reverse complement strand
GCCGGGAAAAAGGCCCCGCGACACAGCGATCAGGAACGGATTATTGCAATCCCCATCGGCATGGCCATCTGCGACATTTCATTGGGTCACACCGTCTACCAGTTGGCAACTCAACAGGGAGCAGGCCAGCGCTTCGCACTGAGTTGAAGCTGCCCCCGCCCGCCCGGTTCGAATTGCCAGGCCTGCCCGCATCTGCGACACCGGCCAGTCACCGGTCGAAGGCTTGCGCAGACTTGATGCCGGCAAACCAATCCGGCTCCTCTGCAGCCGGCGGCCGGTCGCACGAGGCGCCAGGCCGGGCCAGGAGAAGTATGGTGCGTTTCATGGTTTCGGAGCTTTTCCGGAATGGATAAACTCTTCGCGGCTTAGCGAGCCGTCTTTGTCAGCGTCGAACTGTATGAAACGTGCCGGCGCTTTGTCGGGGTCGGACTGATTGGCGAGAAATTCCTCGCGCGTCAGTTTGCCATCGTGGTTCGTGTCGCGTTTAGTGAACATGGCTGCGCGGTCCTGCTTTGGTGCTGTGGTTTTCCCTCGCCACTGAGGTTTCGCTTCGGGGAATCTCCCGGCCAGAATCGCCCTCATGCGGGTCACGATTTCCGGCTTTTCGGCGGCAAGGTTTTTCGTTTCCCGGGGATCGGCGTCGTAGTCGTAAAGTTCGATATCGGCGCTGTCTGCGGCGGCCCCGGGGACTTTCCATTCCACGAGGCGGTGCTGGGTAGTGCGAATGGCGCGACCGAGGCGCTCACCGCGCGGGTAGCAGTGGGTGACGCAGTCACGCGTGCTTGCGGCGGGGTCGCGGAGCGTGGCGGCGAAGCTCAGGCCATCGAGGCCATCGAGGCCATGAGGCAGCGGGAGTCCGGCGAATTCTGAGAGTGTGGGATAAATATCCACGGTTTCGACGAGCCCCGCGGCGCGTCCGGTCGCGATGCCTGGACCGGCGAAGAGGAGCGGAATGCGCGTGGCTTCCTCGTAGTTCGTGTGTTTGCACCACATGCTGTGATCGCCGAGGTGCCAGCCGTGATCGCCCCAAAGAATGATGACCGTGTTTTTTGCGAGGCCCGATTCATTCAGCGCGTCGAGCACCTTGCCGAGTTGCGCGTCCATGTAGCTCGTGGCCGCGTGATAGCCGTGGATGAGCGTTCGCTGGAGATCATCGGGGAGTTCACCCTTCTCCGGAATGTCTTTGTACTGCCGCAATTCGCCTCCGAACTGCGGGGCATACGACGGCGCGCCGTCCGGTGGTGTGCGGCGCTCCGGCAGCTTGAAGGCGGCGCGGTCGTAGAGATCCCAGTATTTTTTCGGCGCGCAGAACGGCAGGTGCGGCTTGAGGAATCCGACGGCGATGAAAAACGGAGTGTCCGTGCGATCTTTCGCCGCACGCAGGCGGGCGACGGCTTCGTTCGCGATTTTTCCGTCCGGGTAAGCGTCGTCGGCGACGTCGGCGGATTCGTACGCGGCGCCGCGCGGAAGATTTTTCGCGTCCTTGTTGGCGAACAAGGCCTCCTCACGCGTCAGCCCTTCCTTCGCGCGGCTCTCCGGCAACAGGTAGGCAATGCTGTTGGCCTGCCAGTGGGGCACGCTCCATGAAGCGGGATCCTCGTGATTGCCGTGGCCGACGTGGAAAATTTTACCCATCGCCCCGGTGTGCCAGCCGTTTGCCTTGAAATGCTGGGCCAGCGTAATGGCGTCCGGCGCGGCTTTGCGGAAGTTGGTGCCGAGATCGTAAATGCCCAGCGTCGCCGGGCGGCGGCCGGTCATCAGCGCATTGCGCGACGGCGCGCAGACGGCCTGATTACAGTAGGCGTGTTCGAATATGACGCCGCGCTGTGCGAGCCGGTCCATTTGCGGAGTTTTTGCAGAGCCTCCGTAACAACCCGCGACAGGTTTGAGATCGTCCACACAGATGAGCAGGATGTTCGGTTTCGCAGCGGCGCAGGCAGGGCCGCAGAGAACCAGCAGGAGGATCAGGGATTGGCGAGGAAATTTCATGATGGCGAACGATGATGGCCCGCCCGCCGCGCCACGGTCAATCAGCAAAAAGGCAGGCCCCCTCGCGGAAGCCTGCCTCGCATGATTGCCGGTTGGCGAATCAGATCAGCGTATCGTCCCTTTCGGAGCCATGATGACAAGCTGACCATCTTCCACTGTGTTAGGAGCGGGTGCCGACGTGGGAGAGTGCGCCTGCACGTCCATGATCCAGGAGTCGGCTCCAAAGAGCTTCGTCCCGTCGATCACGCCGCTGGTTTCCCAGATGCCGGGGCCCACGGGCTTGCCGTCGCGGCCGGGCGGGTTGAGTTGGGCCACGCGCTCGCCGGTCGCGCCGCGGATGTCGCCGAGCGGGAAGCGCCAGACGCTGCCGTCGCGGCCTTTGGCAGCCATTACCGGGCGGCTCTCACCGGTACCGTCTTCGTTCACCATGAGGTACTCGCCACTCACGTCGAGGTTGTCAGGGCTGATGGCGGTGTCGCCGCCTGCCGCGATGACCTGGTCGGCATTGACCAGCACGGTGAGCGTCGCGTCTTTGAGCACGTTACCAGGATTAAGTCCGAGGTGATAGATGCGCCCGAGCTTGTTCGCCGGACCCGCCGCGCCAGGAGCCGTGTAGCTGCTGCCGGTGGTGCAGAAGTAGTAGTCCTTGCGCGAGGTTTTGCTCCACGCGCCGTCTTCGGTGCGAACGAAACCGAACGCTCCCGCAGCATCGGAGGCCGCTTCGAGTTGCACGTCGGTCAGCGTTTCAACGTTGGGGATTTCCACCCAATCGCCCACGATGCTGCCTGTGGTGAAAGTGGCCTCGCTGTTCGTCGCGGGGTTTTTAGACCGGAAAGCGTAGAGCTTGCCGTTGTTCAAACCGTTGCGATTGAGCACATCCGCGCCTTTGCTGTGATCCTTCTTGCCGACATACATGTAGAGCTGCGAGTCGGGTGTGAACGGGCCGTCTTCCATGGACATGATCACGATTTCATTGCCTTTCGCAGGACGCGGCAGCGCATTCTCCCAGGGGAAGCGGCCGAGCTTCGGCAGGGTGTAGAGCACGTTGTCGATGACGGCGACTTCGAGGCCGCCTTTTTTGTCGAACGTCTCGATGCCGCTGGATTCTTCGCCGGCAAAGTAGATCTGCCGGTCGAATCCTTCCGCGGGTCCGGCGAGTGCACCGGAGCAAAAGCGCGAGAACGACGAGGTTGCATTCCCGACTTCGGGTGGCGGCAAGGTCAGTCCCTTCTCCGTATCGAACACGGCGTCATAAGCGCGGTCGCCCGAGAGCACGGAGCCGTCGTCCGCGAGGATGTACTTCGAAATGAAAGTTCCGCGTTGCAGAGGCCCGCCCACGAAGGGCTCCGAGAGGGTTTCGACGCGGGTGTTGGGGCCACCAGGGTTGACCTGCGTGCGGTAGCCGATCTCGTGATTGACGAAGAGGGAGATGGTGCCGTCTCCGTTCTTCTCCGCGCCAAGACCGTCAGGGATGCCGATCATCTGGAAGTCCTTCGAAGAATCACTGGTCTCCGGCACTTTGTCGCCGACACTCAGGATCGGCAGGATGTCGTAAGGCGAATCCGCGGTGGGCACCACATAGGGTTTGATAGAGGTGAAAAAGCCTTCGCCCGAGAACCGCAGCACGGCGCCGGTGCCGATGTCGGGATTATCCGTGAAGAATCCATCGATGCCGGCATTCAGATATGCCTGTAGCTCCCCGCGCAGATTACCGGGCGCGATCGGATCAGGGCTGCTGTCGAATTGATTTGGGAGGAAGATGTTCTCGCGGCGGTAGGTATAAGGATGCACGAGCAGATTGACCTGGTGTGCATCAGCGACGAACGAAGTGGGCGTGTCGGACAAGTTGCCCCCAATCACCGGAATGACCCGCGCCTTATTCGGTCCCACGCCATCGGCATAGGTCGCAATCTGACTGAGCCCCGCGGCCGTGGCCATTTGATCGTAGTTCGTCGGATTACCAGCAACTGTGAAGTCGTACGGCTGGCCGCTGCCGCCGAAGAGCTGCACCAGCGGCACCGAGATGTCCGGGCGCAGGTTGATCTCCTTCAAGTTTGCCACTTCGAAGGACTGGATGAAGACCGGCGCGTCTGCGCCAGCAAGGCCATTCGCCTTTAGCGTGTTGACAAGCGGCTCTTCGAGCGAAAGGCTGGCTGCGTCGTGAAACGTCGGGTGCTTCGTTTCGGGATAAATGCCGATGGTCCGCCCGAGCAACGCGCTTTGCGTCTGTGCGAGCGTGATAATTTCCTGCAAGGTCGGGATCTCGAACAGGTCGTTGAAAGCGACGTTGGCCGGGCGGATGGCCGGGATGCGTTCGCGGGCTTTGAGCATCTTGACTTCCGCAAGCGTGAAATCCTGAGCCCACCAGCCATTGACGGACACACCGTCGAGGACCCGGGTCGTGCGGCGATCAGCGAACTGCGGAAGTTCGGCCACATTCGTCGTGGCTTCACCGACGGTGTTCGTCGCTTCGTTGAAGATCGCGAGCATGGGCTCGTGCCGCGCGATAAGGACGCCGTCACTTGTCGAGACGAGATCGGGCTCAATGTAGGCGGCGCCCTGTTCGATCGCAAGCTGGTAGGCCGCGAGGGTGTGTTCCGGGCGGTAGCCGCTGGCTCCGCGATGGCCGATGACAATGGGCGTTTGCCCGTTGAGCGACTCTTCCGCGAAGCTGACGCCCGGGAAGCACAGCGCGACGAGAGTCGTCCCCAGGATGGGACCGCAATTTTTATTGAGAGAGGATAACATGAGTCTTTTTTGGTTGAGTTTGCTGAGGTCGTTCCGAAAAGTCTGTATGGAGAGGGAGTTTGCAGTGACGGTCCGGAGCAGTGATGTTAGGCTTGATGCCGCGACGGAGATTTTCTGCGCCGCGTCATTCAGTAGGAGCGCCTCGAATTCCAGCCAGTGGTTCCGGGTGACGATTCCGTCGTCATGCCGAACGGGTCGAAATTGGCGCTGATTTCTTTAGTATTAAGGACGCTACTGAAGCAGGGAAAACCGCCCGCTTTACGGCGCGCGCACGCACACTACCTTTCCTTCATGATTCCGGCCAGTCATGCCTGTGTGGACAGTGAGGCGCTCCTTCGCGGACCGCTGGCTTACGACTGGCTGTTCCTCGACATGAACAGCTTCTTCGCCAGCGTCGAGCAGCAGGAGAATCCCCAACTCCGCGGCCAGCCGGTGGCGGTGGTGCCGGTGATGACGCCACACACCTGCGCGATCGCCGCGAGCTATGAGGCGAAGAAGTTCGGCATCAAAACCGGCACCATGATCGGTGACGCCCTCGTAAAATGTCCGCAACTCAAACTCGTCCTCGCACGACACGAGGTCTATGTGCGCTATCACGAGAAAGTGCTCGCTGAAGTGGACCGCCATCTGCCGGTTTTCAAAGTTCAGTCCATTGATGAACTCGCCTGCCAGCTCACCGGCAAATGGCGCGAGCCGGACATTGCCAGAGCGCTGTCGGCGCAAATCAAAACCGGCATGGCGAAGAACGTCGGGGTGGCCATGACCTGTTCCATCGGCCTCTCCACCAATCGTCTGCTGGCCAAGATCGCCGCCGACATGCAAAAGCCCGACGGGCTGACAGAACTGCACCCGCGCGATTTCCCGGCGCGACTTGGGGAACTCAGTCTGCGCGACATTCCTGGAATTGGTGCCAACATGGAAGTCCGCCTGCGCCGCGCCGGCTATTATGCCGTGGACCAACTCTGGCTCACCACGCCGCAACGGCTGCGCGCCGTGTGGGGCAGCATCCAGGGCGAGCGCATGTGGTATGCGCTGCACGGCGTGGAGATTCCTGACGAAGAAAACGACACCGCCAGCGTCGGCCACAGCCACGTGCTCGCGCCAGATCAACGACCGCTCCCGCTGGCCGAAGCCGTCGGCCGCCGGCTCCTGCTCAAAGCCGCGAGCCGCATGAGGCGCGGTGGCTATCGCTGCGCTCACCTTAGTCTCACGGTCCGTGTGGAAGACGGGCCGCGGCTCTCATTCGAGCGCCGGTTCCCATCCCTCCTCGACAGCAACACGCTCCAGGAAATCTTCACCGCCCTCTGGGCTGAATGCACCGCCGCCGCCGGCGAAGACGCCCGCATCAAGAAAGTCGGGGTCACGCTCATGGACCTAACACCCGACAGCGGCGGCAGTCAGCCCGAACTTTTCGCCATGCCCGGTGCTGCCCAAACACCCGGTGACGAACAACTCCGCAAGCGCGAGCGCATCGCCAAAGCGATGGATCAGCTCACCGAACGCTT